>NZ_JBNHEP010000070.1:0-10341 GCF_050015995.1 Dapis brunnea BLCC-M229
TGCTGGAGAAGTTAAATTGAGTGCGGAAAATAATATTGAAGTTATCTCTATACAAACAGAAGGTGGAAATATTGGAGGTAATGTAGAAATTAGTACAGACAATACTCTCAGAATAACAGGTACTTTTCTCAGTCAAAATCAGAATATTGCCAGCATTTCTACCGCAGGAGAAGTAGCAGGAGGAAATATTGGTATTAGTACAGGAAAAACATTTACTGTAGGAGATGCCACAACTAACGGTTCTGTAGGAGCAATTACAGATGGAAAATTTACTATTTTGCCAGATCGCTCTCTACCCAATAGGTTCGATCTAAAAGAAGTAGAAAATTCTCAATCACAGAATAATAACTCTAAACAGGGAACAGGGAACAGGGAACAAACTCAAGAAATTCAACCCCAACCAAACTCAACAGAATCTAGTAATTCTGATGAAGATAACCAAGCTGCTGTAGTGACTCAACCAGAATTAGAGGAAGTATTAAACAATATTGAGGTAGAAACAACTCAAATTCCTATTGACGAAAATAATGAACCATCCTTAAACACAAACCAAGAAATACAGATAGCATCTCAAGACCCCGAAACAAGTTCACAACTTTTAGATAGTTATGAACCTACTAACTCTGTCACAGAAAATGTAGATAATCTCCAAGCATCTATAAATTCAGAATCACAAATTCTGCCATTAGTCCTAGAAAATAAAAATCAAACCACAGTAGAATTAGAACAAACAAATACTTCTCAACTTCTTTTAGAAAATCCAGAGACAACTATTATTTTAGAAGATACAAACTCTAGTCAAACTCCAGCAGTTTCTAATATTTTAGAAGATACCAACTCTAGCCTAACTCCACCAGTTTCCGAGCAAACGGTTGCTATGGAAAATCCTGCTCAAGGTAAGTCTTCCCAGAAACAAACTCCAACCATAGTCGTAGAAGAAAATATTACAACTACTGCTTCAGAAATTTCTCCCAAGAATAATTTCCATCAAATTAGCTTAACAGATACTGTATCCCAGATAGAACTAACCAGAGGCAGAGAATTTGCTAGTTATTTAGGAAAAAATATCTCTAAGAGAGCTGCCACACCAGCAAATATCCGCAATACTCTCAGCAGTGTTGCCAAAATAGGCATCAGACCAGCAATTATATACGTCTCTGCACAACCTAATTATTTAGAACTACAATTATTTTTGCCCAATGGTAAACCAGTTGTTAAAAGTATTAAGAAAAGCAGGGATGAAGTAATTAAGGTTGCTAAAAAATTCACCAACCAGATTAGAACCCCTAGTCAATTAGATTCTCATGATTATTTATCAAATGCTCAAAAATTATATCAATGGTTAATTGCACCAATAGCTCAAGAATTGGTAGCTAATAATATAAATATGACAATTTTTTCGATGGATAGTGGATTGAGAACTATTCCGATAGCAGCTCTACACGATGGTCAACAATTCCTAGTAGAAAAATATAGTTTAGGCTTAATTCCTAATTTCACTTTAACAGATACAAAATATGTCGGATTAAATGGTGCTCAAGTTTTAGCAATGGGAGCATCTGAATTTCCTGCTCATGCTAACCAAACCCCTCTACCTGCAGTTCCTGTAGAACTTCAAACCATTGTCAATAATCTTTGGCGTGGTAAGTCTTTTTTAAATCAAGAATTTACTCTCGAAAATTTGAAGCAGCAACGCAGCAAAGAAAAATTCAGAATTATTCACTTAGCTACTCATGGAGAATTTCATCCAGGGGGTGCTGACAATTCTTATATTCAATTTTGGGATACTAAGCTACGCTTAAATGAGCTGCGTCAGTTACGTTTGTATAGTCCCCAGGTAGAATTATTAGTTTTGAGTGCTTGTACTACTGCTGTGGGAGATGAAGATGCTGAGTTAGGTTTTGCAGGGTTGGCAGTGCAAGCAGGAGTAAAGTCTGCTTTGGCAAGTCTTTGGTATGTTAGCGATACTGGTACATTAGCTTTAATGACTGAGTTTTATCAGCATTTGTCAAAAAGACCTATTAAAGCAGAAGCATTACGAGAAGCTCAATTGGCAATGTTACGGGGAGAGGTGAATTTAAAAGATGGTCATATCCTCCGAAATGGTAATCAACATTTGCCTCTACCACCGGAGTTAGTCAGAGGAGGTAAGAGAGATTTATCTCATCCTTATTATTGGGCAGCATTTACGATGATTGGTTCCCCGTGGTAAGAGGATTTTGTTTTAGGAGTTGCTGATTTTAGGTATGAAACTGCATTCTTCAACAATTATTAATTATCTGGACTTTAGAAAAAAATAAGTTACACATCAGCTCAAAAGCTTATGCAGTAATGTTTTAACCTAGAATTAACTGTTTTATTGATATATCTAGGTTTTAGCTATTTTTAGCACTGTGAGGTATTTCCCTTGCTAATACTAGCTTTGAAGCCATTTTCGGTGTAAAAAATCTCAAAGTACAGTTATTAATTATATAGAACCCATTTGGTATCTTTGTCGGCGATTAAGTTTTTAGTCAGGAGTCAGGAGTCAGGAGTCAGGAGTCAGGAGATGTAGGGAAGGAATATGGGAAAAAGGTTGAAAATACTCTCCACCTCCTTATCTATTTCTAAATAGATCTCAAATGGGTTCTATAAAATCCGATTATACAGTAATCGCATGTATTACTTCCTCTTAATACAGATGTTCTATTGAATACGAATTTAAAAATTTAATAGTTCAAATCCAATATTTCTCCGCACCTCCTGACTCCTTATCTAATTACACCAATGCTACCGGATTTGATATTATTGATTCTTTATTATTTATTCCTTCTTCCTTCTTCCAACTTTGGTTTTCCCTCTTCCTTATATGAAATACAAAAAATTGTGCTACTTAAGAATTTTCCCATTACCCAATCACCATACTACCCTATCTCCCCATCCCCCCATCTCTCTATCAATACTTTTGTAGCAAACATTAACGTATTTGATATTACTTGTACCATTTGTAACAAACATTTATCACGCTTGGTATTAAGGGAAATAAGGAAATTAAAAAGATCACTTTCTTAGAAAAAAGAGAGCTTAACTCCTGATTGAAAAAAAGTTTCTACTTTCGAGCAAAAATTCCAGATTTACAACTAGGAAGACCGAAGCTTAAAATATAGAACAAAATTAATACTAAAGTTTCTATAGCAATTAGCTAGTCGATCTTTGATTCACTGAAGATTATTGGAACAAGTTAAAAGTCAATAAAAAACTTGAGTTAGAGGTATTCACCCCAAAATCATAGTTCAATTACTAATTACTATTTTTCTACAGGTAACTTATATATTAGGATAGGAGTTATAAATGTTAAATACTTTCAATGGTGTCTTAAAAAATTCTAGTTCAGATAATCCATATCTGTTAGCCATGTCTAAGGAAGCAGTTGTTGATGAAATCATTCTACCAAATGAACTTGGTAGAATCCGCTATCGAGGTAGTGTATGGAATGCTAAATGTCTCCAAGAAATTACAATTTATCCTGAAGATGTTGTTTATGTGGTAGGTAATGATAATATTACTCTAATTGTAGATATTGTTCCTCATAGCGATTATAATTATTCTTACCAAAGCCAGAAAAAATTACCTTCTGCAACCCCTTTATTTTTCCTTGGTAATTTCTTACTACTGCTCTTAATTTTGTTGTAATTTTCACCACTATTGCGCTACGCGCAATAGGATAGTTAAAGGAGAGAAACATTGATTAAATTGCTTTTTTTCTCCTGCCAGTAGATGCATATTTTGTATTAGTGATGTACTCCCACACCAATATTTTAGTGTGGGGTTATTTTACTATGAAATATTCACATTTTAATCAACAAAAAACTGCTAAATCAAATTAGTCAAATTCAAGCTTTGTCTTAGTTAAAAATGCACAAATATAAACAGCAATATCAGCAGTATTTTGAAGTATTTATCAAATAAGCATGTCAAGATTATGCAAACTAGAAGAGGAACAAAAACTTATAAAAATCACCAGGGAAAATTAAAATTATTGACTCCTATATAGAATCATTTTTTGCTGGAACTTCAAACTTATAACCTACTTTCCAAACAGTTGTTATATACTCAAAATCACAACCAGATTCTCTCAACTTTTTGCGAATCTGACCAACGTGTACGTCAGAACACTTTAGGTCTCCTACCCACTCACTATCCCAGACTTTATTGTACAATTCGGAGCGTTTCCAAGCATAGCCAGGTTTACTAGCCATACAAGATAATAAATTAAATTGTATATGAGTTAGAGGGATAATTTTATTCTGAAATTTCGCTTCTCTACTAGTAGAATCTATTACTAAATCCCCGAATATGAGTTGATCTGATTTTTTTTGAGAAAGTATTCTGGGACGCTTCAATAGTGCTCTAATACGGGCACCAAGTTCTACTAAACCAAATGGTTTTGTGAGATAATCGTCAGCACCCAAGCCAAAACCTTTGACTTTATCAGCTTCATCAGCTAGACTGGTCAACATCAGTACTAACACATCATTATAACTTTGCATTTCCTGACAAAGCTGAAAACCAGTAGTGTCTGGTAGATTGATATCTAAAACAACTAAGTCTGGTTGAAATTCCTTAAATAAAACTAAGGCTGTTTGACCATCTTGTACAGACTCTACTTGATAGTTTTGTTGACTTAAAAAGCGATGAACTAAGTTTCTAATTGCTGGGTCATCATCCACCACAAGAATCTTAAAAGATACCATATTAAAACTATCCTATTTTTTCCATCGTTACTTTATAAGTTTAACTGCTACGGCAATTATCGCAAAATCAACTCTTAATCGTCACAAAGTTCCGATATATATATTCTCAAAATGACCAAAAAACTATTTTAGGACTTACACAAAGAAACGGGGTTTCTTGGAGAAATTGTTGGTTTGAACAATAGACATCTGCCACCATATTTCTGGGTTCGCGTGCGTAAGTCCTATGTTGATCAACTCAAGATTCATTTCCCTCATATCCCTTATAGCTTTCACCACCTGACTCAAAAACATTACCTGTGAAGTTTTTTCCTTGAATAACTTGCTGTCTTCTTTTTTATTATGCTATAGTAATAAATACATACTTTTTAAGAAATACAAAATTTTGATAAATAGTCTGAAATTCTGGCCTCTGTGGCCTGTAGTTTTTGGCCTTTTATCTGTTGCTTTGTGCCTGGACATTTTCTCTACAACCCAGATAAAATTACTATATAGACAGGTACTCTAAGTATGAAATCGGAAAATGTTTGCTACTTGTATGCTCCTCATTAAGATCAGTAGGGGCAGAAACACAAGATTAAATTTTGGCGTTGTCAGATTAAAAGATGAATTATAGGGAAATAGTGGGAACAGAGACCTCTTTAAACTTAAGGTAATGAATCAGTGTAGTTAAACATATTTTTTTTGCATTTGGCAAAATTTAAAACCTCGTCCTGGACAGACGGGGTTTTGTAGTGTCAATATTAATGTACTAGGTTACACTGAAGATGAATTATAAAGCTTAGTCATAGATTACTTTTGTCTTTTATCTCTTGACTTGCGCGTAGCGCTAGATATCTCCGTTCTACTAAACTTACCGGCATTGCTGAATTAAGGTATGAAAGTAAGTTTATAAGTAATAGGGGACAGTTAATATTAACAAGTAGTTCAAAGAATCCCAAATTATCAAATAATATCAAATCCGGTAGCATCGGTGTAATTAAACTTGAACTTTCGGCCACCAATGATACTCGGTTATAGCCTTGATGAGAAACTGCTGTTTGAAAAGAACTTGACAAGGCTTAAACAAAACTTCTTCTAGCTCCTCAAGGCTAGCAAATGAATGATTTGCTATCGGTTCATTAATTAGAGGCCATAACCTTTGTCCTGGTTGTAATTCAGGCGAGTAGGCTGGCAAATACTCGCTTGTGCAAGCCCAAAGGAATCTTTAACTCAGAACTTGTATGCCATCGAGCTCTATCAATGGTTAAGATAATGTGTTTGTCTTCTGCTAACTGAAATTCTCTTGCAAAGTCTTCTAAAACTCCCTTAAAAAGCTCTACATTAACTTTTGGTAAAATCCAGTAGTAAGTTTCACCATTATTTGGATTAACTTGCGCCGTATAACCATAGCCATTGGTATTTCCAGTTAACATTAGCCCTCGGTTGTTCTCCCAACTGAGCCCAGACTCTTCTACATATAGGTTTTAACCCTAAGCGATGTTCATCCATTGCCCAGACTTCAACTGTGGCCCCTGGGTGTTTTTGACCTACTTCTTGGACTTTCTGGTTGAGTTTTTTTTTCCACTGTTCTTGCTCTGTGATGTCCCCTTTGTCATGTGCTGGACGTGGTACTTTTAAACCCATTTCAAAGCTGCGTAAATATTCCCACCCTCTTTGAGGATGAATAGGACGCTCTAAATGCTCGCTCATCCACTCAGCCACTTTTATTCCATTCCATAAACCTCCATCTATGGGTGGCTCTCGTAGTGTTTGCCTAAGCATTGCTTGGTCTATTTCTCAGAGTAGGGTCTGCGGCCCCTGATGTTAATGACGCCGATCTTTTAATCCATCAACACCTAATTGGTTATAGCGCCCTACAATTGTGTAAATTGAACCACGCCGATATCCAGTAACATCAGCCACTGCTTCTACTTTGTGGCCTTTAGCTACCAACCAGAGGATTTGTCATCTAGTTCGTTCTATTGGGTCTTGAGTTTGTCGGTAGAGTTTTTCCAACTCTTCGATACTTTTGTGTGGTTGTAGCTTTAACAATCTCGGTATGGCGTTCGCGGAGCGTTGCCTTAGCAGTATCGCCCAACTCTTACTATTTCTTCAGGATTATATTATACCGATGCTACCGGATTTGATATAACTTATCTTCAAGAGCAGGCTTAATATCTGTGAGAATTCCACCTACTGACACACATAGCTTTCATCTTTTGACAGCAGCCATTTTACTCTCAGCGATCGCCTCAAAAACACATTGACAACATTTACATTTATAAGTTGTCAGGTTTAATTGCATCTTTGTTTGTGCAATATTGATTTTATTTCAATTAAATTAGACATACATGCCTATATGATAACAAATAATGTACAATTATGTCAACTTTTGTCCAATTGTTTTACTGAATAATTAAGGTAAAAAGCCTCTCCTTTAAAGGAGAAACAAGCGGTCGTTTGCGGAGCATTCCGTTAGGATGGGATGGCAAGGTCTCCTTGCTAGCCTCCAATCGACCAAGAGAGCGGTCGTTAGCGTTAGCGTTAGCGTTAGCGAAGCTCCTCTGCAAGAGGCAGCTCCTCTGCAAGAGGCAGCTCCTCTGCAAGAGGCAGCTCCTCTGTTAGCGCAGCTCCTCCGAAGGAGGCAAGAGGCAGCATGGAGTAGGATGGGATGGCGAGGTCTCCCGCTCTTGCAGAGCCACTTCGCTTTTCATGTCGCTCCGCGAAACGTCATATCCAATCTCCCCTTGATCAGAAAAAATTTTCACGCTCTGCGTCAATCCAATCCGTTTTAGGGAGAGGTAATTATCCATTATCCATTATCCATTAATGAATTTAAGTTAGCCCTAATACTCTTCAAACGTCAAATCCTGGAGACTTGGTGACTGCAACTTCAGCCATCAAACCCCCAGGATTTCCAACATAACTTAAAACTATAGTCTCTCCGGATAAGGCAATATTAACTAATTAAGCATTATTTATTCAGCAGCAGTAGCTAATTCTGTACTACCAGCGCTGCGCTTTCTTGTCAAAGTATTGAATAGTAAGATACCAATAGCCTTAATTAAATTACCCTCTAACTCATTAAACATTTTCATGTTCATGCCAAAAGCGGCGTTCGCCTCCTCAACCATTCTATCTGCTGTTGCCTGATCGACGGGTAAATCATTCATCGCCTGACGATAGTTATTCTTGAATTCTTTCTCATCCGGAATTTCTGGGAACTCATAGAAAGCAGTACCTTCCCCATCAGTTAGATTCATACCTCTCTGAGCAATTTTCTTGAGAATTTGACCGCCAGACAAATCTCCCAAGTAACGAGTATAGGAGTGAGCGACTAACAATTCTGGTTCTTTTTCTGAGATTTCTCTAATTCTCTGTACATAAGCTTCACCAGCAGGAGAAGGAGCCACTTGCTCGCGCCAACCAGCACCATAATAAAACTTTAGGTCTTCTTCTAGGCTTTGCTTACGATTGAGCACTGGAAAGTAAATCTTAGAAACAATTGGATGTTCCCGGTGGCGTTGCATCTCTTCTTCCATCGCGGAATAAACAAAGTAAAGATTCTTAACTAAAGTCCGGTAGGAAGTCTTTTCTACAACTCCTTTTAAAAAACACTTGACAAAACCTACATTTTCTGCGTTTGTATGAGCTTTTTTGGTTCCTTCACGTAATTGAGTTGCTAGGTTTACACTCATGTTAAATTTCCTTACTGATACTAAACTATACAATTGGCCGTATCAATTTCTACAGAAACTTAGAAATTAATTGCCTATTTGAATACCTTAAAATGAATGGATGAAAATTTACGTTAAGAATAATTAAGAAGTAATCATTGACCAGATTTTGGATTATTTATCATACTATTGTACATTTACAGGAGTTTCGGAGGCGCGTGAGGTACAAAGTTTTATTGTCCTAGGGAACACTTAACTGGGAACGGGGAACAGGGAATATAAAAGTAGTCTTATGACTGTACCTCAGCATCATCAAAAGTGCTGCAATTTGCATCTGTATCATCAGCAATCTACTCAGATAATACAAATATTTGTTAAGTTCCTATAGAAAATTAATTATACATCCTATTTTCCTGTTCTCTGTTCCCTTTCTTAACTAGGAAATTCCTAAAAGCACGACTACTTACAAATGGTAGGGACGTTGCATGCAATGTCCCTACGGAAGAAGGAAAAAGAAATAAGGAGTAAATCTTGAAAAAAAAAGGGGAATTATGATAGAGATAGCGGTCTGAAATGAATTGGAGTTGCTCTTTTTAAGCATCTGTGATCGAGATGCACCTTTTTGTACCATTCTGATACTGTTGGCGAAATATTACTTAACATTTGAGAGAGGAGAAAAGGCCCAAACCACATGATGACAAAGCTTCTCCTGCCGTGTAATACCTGTTAAGAAGTGCCTATTTCGGTGTAATACACGGAAGAGAAGGACTAGTTAAATGATTAGTTCACTAATAAAGCGATTAAGAAATGCTTGTGCCGTTTTGTATTTGGATGCTTGTTTACCTACCTTCAGTTCTTTTAAGACGCGATATAGCTGCCGCTAGGCTCCGCCAACGCGTAAAGCTTCCAATTGAGGTATCTGCCGTTGCAAAGATAAATCATCCTCTATCGGTGTAATGCTTGGTAGAGAGTTATCAGAAGCAATGTATTCACGCGTAGTCAGCTCTCGTTAATCCATTGCATTCAGCAGCAATACCTCAGGGAAAACGCATCTAATTTTTTTGACAAATGACCAAGATACGGTGGTAGAAAGTGGTCTGTGATACATTTGACTCCACGCTCTGCAAAAGAAAAGCTGCCGTTGGTGAATCAAGCTATGAAACTTAAATTTGGACAAGTAAAAAGTTCTTTTCAGTTAATAGTTTAGCGTTCGCGATAGCGATGCGGAGCATTATCGCCATTCAAGCACAATCATAGCCACAATCACCAACGCCGAAAAGCTATTTTCGCGTGAGCGATAGAACGGAGTTCTCTCCTCCACGATACTGCTGACACCACGCTCTGCGTTTCATGTCGCTCCGCAAAACGCATTCTTAGTGGGAATTTCGCATCGGACTGACATGGGAATATTGATGGTTGCTCTTGCTATCTGCAATCAATTTAATTTACTCAATTTTTGTTTTTGCTTTTTTACCAAGGTTGCAGTATGCAATCACTTATATCATGTCCGGTAGCATCGTTTGTGTATAATAGAAGAGGAAAAAAATAATGGCCCGGAGCGATATTGCTACGCAACGCTACCGCGAACGCTATTATGCCAAGACGCTTAAGTATCCAAGAACACCTAAGTGTGGATGAATTAGAAAGAAACTACCGAGCTACCCATGACCCCATAGAAAGGACCCGATACCAAATCATTTGGCTTCTAGCAAAGGGAAAAACAACAAGAGAAGTTTCTTCAGTCACAGGCTATTGTTTGGAGGCCATTAGAAAAATTGCACGTCGCTACAATCATCAGGGTCAAGAAGGATTGGTAGATCGTCGCCATCAACATCGAGGGCCAAAAGGATTTCTCTGAGATCAACGGCAAGCCCAACTAGAAATGGCACTCCAGGAGAAAGCACCAGATGGAGGATTATGGAATGGGCGTAAGGTAGGGGATTGGTTAA
>NZ_JBNHEP010000071.1:0-28050 GCF_050015995.1 Dapis brunnea BLCC-M229
GATAATCTGCTTTAAGTTCTATAGCTTTATCATAAGCAGCAATTGCCTGTTCATAACTTTCTAAACTATCCAGTGCATCGCCTTTATTTTTCCAAAACTTATGATAATTTGGATTAATTTCTATCGCTTTTTCATAAACCAAAATCGCCTCTTCATATCTTTCTAAATTTTCTAGTGCAATACCTTTATTGTTCCAAGCTTCGTAATTATTTGGTTCTATTTCTAAGGCTTCATCACAAGCTAATATTGCTTCTTCATTTTGCTTTAACCTTCTATCTAGAGAAGCCTTTCTTACTAACAAATTTGCTTTTTCCTCAAAAGGAAACCTATCTTCATCAAGTAAACTTTTAATTCTCACCCACTCATACTTACGTTCTTGTCGAGTAAACTCTATATAATCATCTAATTCTTTTCCAGAAATTGCCAAAAATTCCTTTCGCACAGTTTCCTCATTCATAGGAAACTGAAACAACCCAGAACGCCAATCAAAAAAATCTGGCGCACGTTTAATCAGATAATCTAAAGCAAACCTTGGTAACAAAAACACAAAGCAAATATCAAAATCATCCCTAAACCTTTCTCGCTGCTGATTCAAATTAACTAAAACCGGAGGAACCCCCCTTTTACTAATAGAAATAATCTCATTATTATCCAAACCCCGTTCTTTCATATCCTCCTCATATTGATACAGAGAATATTCCAAACCAGTCACAAACAAAATATCAATATCTGCCAGTAAAGGTAATTCTTTAACTCGGTTGTAAAAATTATAAACAGTCTTATCCAAAGGCAAAACTTCGATTTTTTCCTGGGGAATATCCAGCCGAATTTTCTCCATAATTTCTGTTCCCTGTTGTGGCGAACATTCCACAAACAATAAACCAAAACCTTCCGTAAATCTAATAGTCTCTACTAAAGCTTCAAATTCCTCTTCAACTGTTAATGCTGAATTCTCTTCCCAAGCAATTTTTTCTCCCTTCATTGCACCAACTCCTGAAACTTTTGTACTCCTTTAATCAATGGGTGAACATCATACCAAACTTGATTTTCTCCATTTTCATCAAACTACAATAAGTGTAGGTTGGGTTGAGGGACGAAACCCAACACTAATAATACCATTTCTCAAAAACTTTTCTACATTTGATTGAGCCGGGGAGTAGGGGAGTAGGGGAGAAGTAAAAATAATAATAATTAACATTAACACAGGCTAAAATTAGCAAAAAGATTATTATACTAAGGCAATTACTTAATAACTGAAGTGTTATTCAAGGTCTTGCACTACTTTTGGGAATTGGTATAACCCTTTGTTGGGTTTCACTTCGTTCTACCCAACCTACATTTTTAGCTATATCAGTCTATTATTTTTTCTTTATTGCACCAACTCCTGAAATTCTTGTACCCCTTTAATCAATGGGTGAACATCATACCAAACTTGCTTTTCTCCCTGTTCATCAAAGTAAATATATTCTAGCAAACAACGATTAAACAATAAATTACGGTACTGCTGATTATTTAAGATTTTTTTAGAGCGAGAAACATCTGCCAATACTTGCCATTCTTCTTGTTGAACTGACCTTTTATAAGAAACTCTTGCTTCCGTAATTGCTCTTTGTACAACTCTGGCAGAAATAGGTAATTTACCTCCAGCACGTTTAATTACATTTTGCATCAAAAGCATTAAATCTCGAACATGACCTCCACTCATTAAGCAAAGTTTATCCAACACTTCTCGACTTTCAAATAAATCTGTTTCTAAAGATAAATCTGACTTAACTTCCTTAACCCTTCTATCAATAATTTCCCTAATTGTAGCAACTCCTAATTCATAAACTTCTCCCTCCGGAGTCTCCACCATAATCATCGGTAAAACTTGAGGATCGTCATATTCAATTTTCAGATTAGGAGCCTGATTAGAATAGACCATAGAAATAGGAATCGTATAAATTGTATGGCAATCTAATCCTTTAAGTTGGGCACTACGGTCAATAAAAATTTCATCGTGATTACTACGTCCGTCTGGCTGCACAATTGGTACAATGCGGTCTAAACTATCAGCAATTATTACCAACTCAGAACCAGATGCTAATTTCTTTTTACCATCACCAATAAAAGTATTTATCGCCTCAATTAAACTTTCAGTATGAGGATTAATTTTATCTCTAATTTTTTTTCTTAAAGTAGGTTCAGTTCTAATCTTTGCCGTAAGTTTTGCATATTGACTAATTTGTGATTCAAGCGCCAAACTTTCCAAAGATATTTCCGTAGTCGCTAAATCTTTTAAATCTGCCCACCGCCCTTTTAACCAATCTAATAATGGTTGAGGATCGGCTTTTTTCAAATGTTCTAATAAATGTCTAGTACAAGCCAACAAAATATCAGCATATTCCGTATCTTCTGGATTAATATCTTGTTCTTCAGCAGCAAAATAAACAACAAAATATTTTTGAATTTCCAGGTATTCTTTGAGTCGCAAAAGTTCCGTTGACTTACCCGCACCTCGATGTCCGGCATAAAGTTGACAAGTATTATTATCAGAGTATTCAATATTCGTAGCTAAATCCGTAATAACATCTCCATCTCCCCTGACTTCCCGGCAATCAACATATACCGGACTACCTGGTTGTAGAGGTTCAAAAGGTTTAAAAGCATTAAATAATCTTTTCAATAAATCTCTCTGATTTGTCATATACATACAGCGCTTTCCGTTGTTATGAAGTACATATATTTAGTGTTTTAGGGAACAGGGAACAGGGAACAGGGAACAGGGAATAGGTATGGAAAAAATATTCCTAATTGTCAGTTGTACCTCATTAGTACAAAATCTGCTGTATATTAAAAATATCCTTAAATTCATTTCCATTCCTGTAGTAGACTAACACATATAAAATATTGCACTATATAACTTGGGGCGGGTTCATCTTATTTTGTGGTTAAATCATTAATTTAACATTGAACCCACCCCTACTATTGCAAAATTTTAGCTATGTAAAACCACTAATTTTTCTGTCTTGATAATTTTAACTTTCCAAATTTTTACTCTGATAACTTTCCAACTTTGCCAAAGTTTCTGGAAAAATTTTAATATCTAAATTTTCATCTTCCCGTTGAGACAAAGAACGTTTAACTTCCCCCAAATAAAGTGGTTCAGAAATACCTTCCTCTGGATGAATAATAGTTCTAACTCTAATAGTTAATTGATTTTCTCCACCTAAACGACCTAGTGAAAATAAATCTCCTGCTGCTTGCTCTATTGTTGCTGCTAATTCTGATTCTGTAATAGTAGGAGAAACAGCAATTACTGTTTTAGTACCACCATTATCATAAACTAATGTATATGGAACCGAACCTGGAATTTCTACACGGGTAAATAATCCTAAACTTAAACCAAATAAACCAGCAGTTAACACCCCCATAAAACCTGTTACTCCCACCAATCTAAATCGAAATCCCCATTTCAAAATAAAGCCAAGAGTCGTCAAAAGAAAAAATCCAATTGTAGCAATACCAAACCATTTAGAAGCAATAAGTAATTCTGTAGTTGATAACATTTTTTCCTTGTTAATTTTGTAGATTTACTTTGTAATTTTATAGTATAGCTTTAAGCATTCAGCATTCAGCTCAAGTAAAAACTATTGGTTGTAAAAAAATTCAATTGTATTAATGTTCTAACACTTTTTTGTAGTGCTATAATTAGGTGTTAGAACTGGTAAACTTCTCAAACTAAAGTCAGGAATTACTTCTGAGTTTTGAGTTTTCAAACTCACTCAGAGATTACTTCCAAATTCTAAATTCTAAATTCTAAATTTTGACTTCACTCTTTTCTACCTACAAGTAAATAAGTCCTCATCATACCTTTTCCCTTAATCTCAATCATGCCTCGTTCCTGAAATGCATACTTATTAGCTAAACAATTATAAGTATCCTCAGTTACTTGAATAACACCAGGAATGCCATGAGATTCCATACGATGAGCTGTATTTACCGTATCTCCCCAAAGGTCATAAGCAAACTTTTTCGTCCCAATAACTCCTGCTTCTACTGCTCCCGTATTAATACCAATGCGAATTTGTAAAGGTTTTCCCTGCTTTTCAGAAATTTCCTTAATTTGATGTAACATATCCAAGGCCATTTCCGCGATCGCCTCAGCATGATCCTCCCTAGGCGTTGGTAGGCCACCCACAATCATATAAGCATCACCAATAGTTTTGATTTTCTCAAGTCCATATTTTTCTGCCAACTCATCAAACCTAGAGAAAATCATATTTAGTAATTCTACCAGTTCAGCGGGAGATAAATTTGCCGAAAGTTTAGTAAACCCAACTAGATCGGCAAATAAAACAGTTACTTCACTAAAGCTATCAGCTATAGTTTTTTCTCCCTGTTTTAAGCGTTGAGCAATTGGCGCTGGTAAAATATTTAATAGTAATCTTTCTGACTTTTCTTGTTCCTCAGCTAGTCGCTTTAAATAAGCTTGTTCTTGATCCCGAAGTCTTTTCTTTTCTAAACAAGCGTTGATTCTAGCTTTGAGTAATACTGGATTAAATGGTTTGGACAAATAATCTTCCGCTCCCAATTCGATGCAACGGACTATACTATCAATGTCGTCCACCGCAGAAATCATTATAACTGGGATATAGCGTAACGTTGGGTCAGCTTTCAGGGTTTCAAGGACTTGATAACCGTTCATTTCTGGCATCATAATATCTAGTAGTACCAAATCAAACGCTTGAGAACGCATCATTTCTAAAGCTTGAAACCCATTATTAGCAGAACTCACTACATGGCCATGCCTTGTGACTCGCCGAGCCAAAAGGTCTCTATTGACCTGGTTATCATCTACAACCAGTACATTGCCCTGGTCATGTTTCATTTCGTTGGTTCTATACCTGTAAGATTTTTGATCTTGTCTAATAGTCTGGGAAGTTCTACTGGTTTTGTATCATAATCATCACATCCAGCATCTAAACATTTTTCTCGGTCTCCTGTCATAGCATTAGCTGTTATTGCTATTACTGGAATATTTTTGGTTTGGGGGTTGGCTTTAATTTTACTAGTTGCTTGCCACCCGTCTAGCACAGGCAAACTCATATCCATTAGAATTATATCTGGAGCTTCTGATATAGACATATCAACACCCTCAGCACCATCAACAGCAATAACTACTTCAAATTTTTTACGCATGAGACGCCTAGACAACATATCCCGGTTCATCTCATTGTCTTCAACTAAGAGAATCTTAACCATTGTTCTACCTTTTAGTGAGATAATCTTGGGATTTCATCCTTAATATAAATTTTCTCTAACACAGTGATACTCTTTTATATTTTTGGAAAGAGTGCCAAGTGCCAAGTGTTGTTTATGGTTCTTAATTAATCTACAATTATACATAATTATCACGGGGAAAAATAATTTATATACCACATTCTAGTCAATCTTTGCCATTTTTAGATTCTGTCATTTTTGAGACTTAAAATATTTGGATTGACAATTTTCTGATTTGATAAATTTTCTGAGGATTATGTTTCCAAATATAGGAAGTAAGAGATTGTTTGTAAAGGAGATAGGGAATAAGGAATAGGGAATAGGCGCAGACACAACTATTTTTCACCATAGTTTTAGGAGTATGAATACCAAGACCATATCAAGCAGCCAAATTTCAATCTCTGGATTTGTTCAAGCTTTAATATTTATAGTAATTCCCATCTCTGAGTGAGGTACGCGCATTCGTTTGTTTTGGGGAGTAGGGAATAGAAAATAATAAAAACAACTGTACCTCAGTAACTTTAAAAACGCTGTTGTTTATAAACAAGTTTCTTATACTTATAGCGGTTTTCACAAAGGTAGACTAAGGAAACAAGATAAGTATATTTGAATTTTGATAAGTTATAGACCTGATAGTTGTATTATATGTTAATCAAAAGCACTGTAATTACTATTTTACAAAGGGTATCTAAGAAGTTAGAAGTGAGTCGATAATAATTTTTCTATAAGTTTGGCTAGATTTATTTCCAGATAGATACAACTCAAATAATTGCTTAATTTTGTTGAGAATTGATTCCTAGCAATTTCAGATTTCTAAAGTTCCTTCATTAATGGATAATGGATAATGGATAATTACCTCTCCCTAAAACGGATTGGATTGATGCGGAGCGTGAAAATTTTTTCTGATCAAGGGGAGATTGTATCTGGCATACTTCGTAGCTGCTCTGCATTCTTCGCGATCTCTCGCCATCCCATCCTACGGAAAGCTCCGCTTTTCATGTCGGGACAGTCAAAACGACCGCTTATTTCTCCTTTAAAGGAGAGGCTTTAAACCTTAATTATTCCGTAAGGGCGATCAATAAAATACCGCATCTGAGAATATAGGGAAGGAAAATATCTTCAATAATTAATAATTACCTCTTCTGTAATAGTAATGATTGGTTAAAAGGAAATTTTTTTCTTCTTGAAAGGAGAGGCTTTAAACCTGAATTTTTCGGAAAAAAATTCAATAAAATAGGTGAAATAGTTAATATATTTATGCTTTTGAGCTATATTTTTTATTTTTCACAATTCATTTTATTTAAACTGACTATAAAATAAAAAATTAAGAGGTTACAGGTGGTGGATTATGATCCCCATTGTTTCTAACTATCGATTGTATCTTTTCTGCTTCTAACTTAGGTTTTAAATATAAATTTTCCACTAAAGCAGCACTGCCAGCAAACCAAGGAGGAACAATCAAAGCACCAATAATTCCTAATAACTGAATTCCTACTAAAACTGATAGTAATTGATACAGAGGATGTACTCCAACTGAAGAACCTACGAGTAAAGGATCGAGTACATAAGTTTCCACATTTTGGATAATATAGTACAAAATTATCACCCATAAAAACAACCATCCGCCCTTAGCAATAGCAACAATTAAAGCAGGAACTGCACCGAGAATTGGACCGATAAAAGGAATCAGGTTTGTCACAGCAGCTATTGCTCCTAAACCTAGAGAAAAATCTTGCAATCCTAAAAATCCTAAACCAGTGGTTGTTGCTACACCTAAAATAGCAGAAACTATAATTCTGCCTCTAATATAACCTCCCATTCTTTGAGTAACAGGAAGAACTTGATGTTCTAGACGTTTATCCCAAGGTTGAGGAAAAAATTTGATTAGACCACTAATCAAAGTTTTACTATCGGATACCATATAACCTGAAATAAATAAAGCTAATATTAAACTGACTACTCCTCCTAATACACCTTTCGTTAAACTATAGGAACGTAATAGTAATTGTTGACTAGAACGAATTACCCAACTTGTGACAGATTTAGTATCAAAAAGTTGATTAATCCAATCAGGAGGATTTTGAATTAAGGAACTAACAAAATCTTCAAAATTATCGCTGATACTCTCAGAAAATAATGGTAACTGACTTAAAAGTCTTTCTATTTGCTCGAAGACTGGTGGACCAATAGTTAATACTATACTAATCAATCCAGAAATTAGAGTTAAATAAACGATAATTACTCCTAACCAACGAGGTAATTTAATTCTTTCTGTCAAATTTACTAATGGTGAAATTGATGCAGCTAAAACTACCGCAACCATCAAAAGTACTATTAGACTTTGTACTTGCCATAAAATAATTAGTAGTAAAAAACTGCTAATAATTAATACTAGGTTAGATAAGGAAATAGAAATCCTTTGTTCAGGTTTCATAGAAAATACTTTAATAAATTATAAGTTAAAATGTCAGCATTTAGTCCTCAGCTATTAGCCATAGCGTGATTAAATTATTGTCAGCCATAAATGGAATTAGTATTGATAGTATTGAGGCAGAATTAAAAGTAATTATAAGAGCTACATTGCTCATCTTAGCAGTTATTGCCATCATACCTGAGAGTTTACCAGGGAGCTAGTTGAATGCTTACATTAAAATTTATATTAGCAGGTTTGATATATACATATATAGCAATCTTAATTTTAATTTTGAGAGATTGTAGATTTTTAGGGAATAGAGAATCTGGACTTTATATAGTCAAATTATCACATATAATTTCTAATTCCTGTAGTCGTTAGGAACTTGATAAATGTAGGTAGATATATTTTTCGGGTTTTTAGGTATGAGGAATAGCTCAACTTGAATAAGAGCGGTTGGCATTAAAATTACTGATAAATTCTTCCCCATTGAGAAATTAGTTATATCTTTTTACTCAAATTATCATAATTCATTTATTTGCTAACTTCTCTAAAGGTTTCTAAACTAACTGATGTAGGGTTGTTTCAAAATTCCCTACTCCATCAATTTTCCCAGATTTTTCCAGATAAAAACTATAAAATCAAATTATGCCAGTTTTTCCCAAAAAATTTAAACTAATCAGGTACATTAAGCAAGAACTCAAGAAAAAAAACCTAATCATCAGCAATAAACTTATGAGATTTGGGCATTAATCACAATAAGTTTTCTCTCGAAGTTACAGAAATTTGCCAAGATGGTGAGCTACAGTTTAATACTAATTTCTATTCCCTATTCGCTCAAGTTCTAAAACTTTGTAACTGATTAACTCCAAAACTGCCATAAAATTAAACTGATAGTGGTTTACAAGTAGTAATTTTATCAGAAAAATTCAGGTAGCTTGTAAATACCTTTCACAGAAAAGGAGATAATTAGAGTGTCTTTATGTTCCCTATTCCCTGCCTGTACTATTAAACCCAATATCTTTTTAATTTTGGTGCCAATGTGTTATGCCACCTGGTTGATCTATTAGTTTAATACCTTGGTGTTGCAGTTCATTTCTAATACGGTCTGCTTCAGCATAATTTTTCGCTTTTTTTGCCTCTAAACGTTGCTGAATTAAAGACTCAATTTCATCATCACTTAAACCTCCATCTTGATTGCTAATTTGTTCTTCTATTTGAACTTCTAAACCTAATACTTGTGACAAATTTACTAGAGTTACCCATTGTTTTTGTAACTCTTCTAAAGATGTTTCAGTTTTCCCTTCATGCACTAAAATATTACCCTCTCGACGTAACTCTTTAGCTAATTCAAATAAAACAGCTAAAGCACTAGGAGTATTAATATCATCATCCATTGCTTTCTGGAATTTTTCTACTTGAGAAGTTAATAACTTTGTCTGTTCAAATAAGGTTTTTTCTGGCATTTCCCATCCTAATTTAGAACCATGTTGCTGAGGAAATAATATACCCTCCTTAATAGTATTCCAACCATTTTCGGCAGAAGCGATCGCCTCTTGAGTAAAGTCAATAGGTTTCCGATATTGAGCAGTTAAAACAAACATTCTCACAGCCATTGGGTCTACAGGTCGAGCTAATAAATCCCGAATTGTGGTAAAATTCCCCAAAGACTTTGACATTTTTTCTCCATTAATAGTCACAAAGCCATTATGGAGCCAATATTTTACGTAAGGTTTTCCTGTAGCAGCTTCCGACTGAGCAATTTCATTTTCATGGTGAGGAAAAATTAAGTCTGCTCCCCCAGTATGAATATCTATAGTTTCCCCCAAACAATCTCTTACCATTGCCGAACATTCAATATGCCAACCTGGCCTTCCTTTGCCCCAGGGAGACTCCCATGCAGGTTCCCCAGTTTTTGCTGCTTTCCAGAGGGCAAAATCAAATGGATCTTTCTTTTTAGCAGTCTCTAAATCTTCTGACTCTACTCTACCACTTGCGCCAGCTTGCATTTCTTCCAAACGACGGCCTGAAAGTTTCCCATATTCTGAAAATTTCCGCACCTGATAATAAACATCCCCTCCAGAAGGGTAAGCAAAACCTTTTTTTTCTAAATCCTGGATTAACTGTTTAATCCCATCTATTGTCTGAGTGGCCCGAGGATATTCATCTGCTTCTAGGACATTTAAGCGTTTCATATCCTCAAAGTATTCTTCTGTGAAACGTTCAGCTACCGACTCCATAGAACTTCCTGTTTCTTTGGCCCGGTTGAGAATTTTATCGTCTATATCAGTAAAATTTTGCACATACCGTACCTGATAACCCTGCCACATTAAATATCGGCGTATCGTATCCCAAACAATATAAGAACGAGCATGACCTAAATGGCAATAGTCGTATACTGTAACACCACAGGTATACATTTTAATTTTGCCTGGTTCTAGGGATTCAAAGTTTTCTTCTTGACGAGTCAGTGAATTGTACAGTTTTAGAGTCATAAAATAATTTCAGCTAGTTTTTTCCAATCTTAATTATAAGGATAATCGCTTTTTTTTTACTTTGGTGTTAATTTTATAGCATAAGGAAAAATGTTAATTATTGATATTTCATTGTTTCGGCTATTCTATAAGTGAATAGCTGTAATTACAATTGCTATATTACTAACTTTTAAGGTTCACAATTATATTAATTTTTTTTGTAGTGTAAAGTGAAAGAGTTGAGAGCACAAAATTGTCCGAAATTATCAGATTTACAAAACTACTTACAGAAGCAATATAATGTATTTTTTTAATCCAATCAAAATTATTATACCTTACTTAAAGAAGGTAGAAATAAGTTGGAAAAAACTCAAAAAAATAATCCTGCTAAAAATGATGAATTAGTGAAAGAAAAAAAATCAATAGAGTAATTGTTGGAAAAATGTCAACCGGAAATAGAGGCGGGGAACCTGGCATTGTTTATGATTGATGAGTGTCATTTACTATGGGCATACGTATTAGGTTATGGTTGGATAAAAACAGATAAAAGAATAGAAGTACCGATTAAAAATCTCAAAGAGCGACAAACTTATTATGGAGCAGATTACTATCAAACAAAGGAATTTATTGTTCAAGAATAAAAGAAAGCGTAATTCTGTAACCTTTTCTCAATTCCCTTTTATTCATGTTTTATAAATTTTATAGCGCTTTTTACATAGATAGACTAAGGTTAGTACGCACAACCCAAAAACATTTTCCTACTCCCTAGTCCCTACCCCGAAATTTTATATGACTAATTCATAAAAGTATCAACATAAAAAATTTAGTCAATGATAGATAAAACATCCTCTGGCACAGATGACTATGTGCCAGAAAAACCATCTCTAAAAACTGGATTACTTGCTCTTAAGCAAAAAGATTATCCACAAGCGATCGCTCACCTAGAAATAATTGCTCAACAAGAATCTCTCAAGCAAAAATTAAAAGCTCAGATGGGTTTAGTCATTGCTTATGAAAAAACTAAACAAGTAGATCTAGCTATTTCTTTGTGTCGTAATCTTAGTAAAATTTCTGATAGTAAAATTAAAAGCTTTGCTCATCGTCATCTCAAGGAATTATTAAAACGATATCCCCCCAAAAATTTGAAAAAATCAACAATTCCTCCCCCTAAAGCTTCAGAAATATCTCCCCGAAATCAACAATCTATTGAAACAGGATTTGTTCCTTTTAATCCTACTTCAGATAAATCTAAATCTGCCAATAATAGCAATGAAATCTCCAAACAAAACATTGATTTATCTGTAGAAACTGGTTTTAAATCAATCGCAGAAAATCCCAATATCTCAGAAAGAAAATCTAGTCAAACCTCAGATTACCTAAAGCATTCTCAGTCAAATAAAAATGATCTAGAAGCAGATCAAAATAAATTACCTGCTTTATCAAGCATAGTTAATAAATCAAATTTAAAAAACACAAATGAATCCCATCAAATATCAACAGAGATTACTTCAGAATTCCCAAAAAATCCTAGTCAAACTTCAGATTCCCTAAAGCATTCTCAGGCAAATAAAAATGATCTAGAGGCAGATCAAAATAAATCACCTGCTTTTGCTTTATCAAGCATAGTTAATAAGTCAAATTTAAAAAACACAAAGATTACTTCAGACAAACCAGAAAACTTACCTAAATTGAAATGGCGTCAAGCAGGAAGGGCAAAAGGAGGTCGTCGCCTTAAAACTCCTAATTTAACTATTTTATGGTTAGAACAAATAATTGTAGGTATTGCTCTATTTTGGCTAAGTCTTACAATACTGAAATTTAGCTTAGATGCTACGAATGATTTTCTAGTTTGGCTCCCATACTTTCGACCAATTCAAATTTTTTATCGAGACCCCACTCGAAATTTTATAATTTTCCTGCTCGGATTATTTATATTCTCCCCTTGGTTAATAGATGGATTATTAATACTTACTTATGGTCTCCAAACTCTACCAACAACAACTCTAATTAATTACAGTAAAGAAGCAAATAAATTGCTCCGTACTTTTTGTAAAAAACAAAAAATACAGGGAATTGCATTAAAGGTATTACCAATAGATGTTCCGATAGCATTTAGTTATGGATGCTTACCTCGTTTTTTCAGGATAGTTGTCAGTCAAGGATTATTAGATAATCTAGCAGAAGATGAAATTGCTACTATTTATGCTAGAGAAATTAGTCATGTTCAAAATGGAGATTTCCGATTAATGTCTATGGCTAATATGATGCTTCAAATTCCCTATACTATTTATTTGCAATTAACTTTTTGGGCTGATTGGGTATTGGATTTTATAAATCATCAATTACCTGATTTTTTACCAGGATTTATCAAATCTTTTTTGCCTATCTTAGTATCCGTTTTTAGAGTATTCGCTGCAATAATTTCAACTCTTAGTTATGGTTTATATTGGTTACTGAAATTGCCGATTTTATGGCTGTCTCGTCGGCGGGTTTATTATAGCGATCGCCTAGCTTGTAATTTAACTGGTAATCCTAATGGTCTCACACGAGCTATTCTGAAAATTACAATTGGTATGGCTAATGATATTAAAAATCAAGCCAAAATTAGGAATTTATTAGAGAGTTTTGAAATCTTAATGCCAGTAGGAATAAATCAAGCTATTACTGCTGGTAGTGTTGTTTCATATAGTGGCTTTGAATCTATTTTTAACTGGGATACTTTTAACCCATATCGTCGATGGTTAGAGATTAATAATACTCATCCTTTGCTTGGCGATCGCTTAAAAAGATTAAGTTTATATGCTAATTTCTGGAAACTAGAAACAGAGTTAAATTTAGAAAATATCAATGCTGATGTAACTGCAAAAAATCAATTAAGTCCTACTCAAGAAGAGAATATTTATACTCCACAAAATCTTGATTGGCAGAAACTTTTGCTTCAGGGAGCACCATTTTTTGGTGCATTAATAGGTCTAGGTTTTGCTATTTTTTTGTGGTTAATAGGTGTAATTTCATCTGCTGTTGGTCTTTGGCGTTTAGATTGGTTATTTGGAGATATTTCTATTTTAGTTGCTTGTTTGGTTATGGGTTTTAGTATTGGTATTTTGATGAGAATTAATCACTTTTTTCCTGATATTAAGCAGACTAAACTTTGGCAAAATCCTGACTTGGCAGAATTGTTAACCGATTTAAAAGCTTTGCCATTAGATAGTCAAGCAATTCAGTTTAAAGGTCAACTTCTTGGTAAAAGCGGAATGAGTAATTGGTTGGGACAAGATTTGATTCTGCAAACAACAAGAGGACTGGTTAGGTTACATTATTCCGAGCAATTGGGACCTATTGGTAACTTATGGCCTAAAATAAATCGTCCTAGCAATCTTGTTGGTAAGTCTATAACCGTAACTGGTTGGTGGAGGCGAGGAGCTACTCCTTGGATAGATATCAATACTCTGAAAACTGAAAATGGTCAATCTATTAACAGCGATCATCCTCTCTGGTCAATAATTGTAGCTTTTGCTCTTGCAATATGGGGAGCTTATATGGTATACACTGGCAGATTTTAATTATCAGATTGTGTAAAGAAAAGTTGCATTCTTCAACCAGTTATGTTACATTTATTTACATAGAGTAGCTTAACCCAAGCGACCTCATAGTTTTGCCTAGCTCAGGAGTTTAGTCTGATGGAGCTAAATTAGTAGAGATATGACAGATTGAATAAGGTAAACATATACTGACAACAGTAAGCATTACCTTAGTAAATATGGTCTGTTGACACAGAGAAAACCTCTACTTAACCTATAACAGATAAGACTTTTTGGGTGGCAAGTGTCAATCTCCCAACACAGCAAGTTATACCAGCCACAAATGTAGGCTGGTTTTTTCGCGATTCATAAATTTTGCGCTCGGAAAAGTAGGGATTACTGAACAGCGTAACTGTACTATGAAGATACAAGTAAATAGTGAAATTTTAGAAAAATAGTAGATATTGACTTAGGATTATGATAAGTTTATAGTGGTTAAGAAATTACTAGCCTGTTAACAAAGGAAAGATAAGCTGTAAGCATTTCCGGTTTGGTTGAAAAATAAGTCAAATATTATGATTAAGTTTTAGCCCTCACCAAGTACGAAGTTTTATCTATTATAAATTTGAGAAATGGGGTAGGCTTTATCGTCGATGCCTGTGGACGGAGTGCTGCCGACTAGGGGAGCCGTCGGATTGGCGACGTATCCGGTAGAAGGTAGGGATGCTGCATGCAACGTCTGTACACATTAAAACATCACTAATTGTGACGTTTTATATTAGTTTTATGAAGCAGTATACTTGAAATTAATATCGTATTAGCAATTGGGTTGTTTAAATTTAGCAGGCTTTGAAGTTATATTTAAAAGTTGGGACGATAAGTGTTTAGCAAATCAATATCAAAAAGAAGTAATTGAGCAATGCCTATAGTTTTGTTTGTTGGTTGAGTGATGAGCAAAAAGTTTAAAGAAAAACCTGACAAAATAAAAATATTTGTCAGAGTTGACCAAAATGAGAAATTGGAAATCATTTCATCTGTAGTAAAGGTGAGTGTAGGTATTTGTCAAAGTTCTTTACATTTCAAAGTCTGGAGCAGTTTTTTTTGATTCTGCTCTTGTTTTGTGTTCAGTCAATCTCAGTTGACTAAGTTTTCGTTTGTTGTAATTTAAACAAGTAAAATTCAAAGTCTGGAGGAATTTTCCTATGTCAATTCGTTTGTATATTGGTAATTTGCCTAAAGAGGTAATGGAACGTCAAGAACTGCAAGAAGTTTTTCAAGAAGAAGGTGATAGTGTTACCACTAAACTGATCACAGATCGTAAAACTGGTAAATGTCGTGGTTTTGGTTTTGTGACAGTTAAAAATGATGAACAAGCTGACCAAATTATTGAAAAGTATAACGGTTATCAGTTTAAAGAAACTCCTTTAAAGATTGAAAAAGCATTACCTCGGTCTAAGAATAAGAGTGAGTCTGAAAATACTGAAGCTGAAGCTAAACCAATTAGCAAAAACAATACTAACAAGAGTAAAAAATCTCGTCGTGAAAAGGATAAAGGAGGAGCATCTAAAACTGCTAGTAGTACTAGCTCTAGTGGTAATGATGCAGTTCAACCCGATCCCCGTTGGGCTGATGCTTTAGCAGAGTTGAAGCAACGTTTGGCAGCTAGCACTAATTCTTAGGAATTTAGTTGAGTAAACTCAAAAATATTATTAAGCTGACATCATTTATAGATACAGCCCTTTGCAGAACAATTAGGTACACAGATTAAAGCAATAATCTTTTGAGACAATCCAAAATTATTTTGCTCATTGTTGTCAATGTACCAATTAGTCATGCAAAGTTCTGTAGATTCATTGTAGATATAGTTTTGTAATCATCCCTATAGCTATATCTACAAAGTTACGGTCTAAATTTAGGTACTGATAAACAAGTAATAATTTTACTTGTCTAATACCAATTCCCATGCATTAATGCTATACTTAGGCGACACTTCAGTTATTAAGTAATTAACATAAGCATTTGGAACCTTTTTGCTAATTTTTAAGTTAATGTTAATTATTCTTATGTTTACTTCTCGCTCTCGGAGGTTATGCAAAGTCCCTACCTACTACCCTACTTCCCTGCTCAATAAAATGTAGAAAAGTGTTTGAGAAATGGTATAACTTATGGCAATTTAAGAGATTTAGCAACTCACATCCTTACATATTTAGCAGTACCCAAGCTCTAAAGTATATCTAGTATTAACCCTAGATTGAAACAGTTAACAGTTAACTGATGAGTGAAAAAGCCTTCGATTTAATAAATCAAAGGCTTTTTATTTCAAATATATAACTCAGAACTTACGCAAAGACACCATATATATTAAATCAAAAGTATTAAATCAAAACTATCATGTCTTATAATATGTAGTGTCTTTTGAATAAATCTGGAACCTAAACACACTAGAAGTTTAAGTGCTGAATTAGCTTGAAAATAAAGTGCAAGATACAGGATAAATAAAAATCAAAAAACAGGCGGAATTCCTAGTCAGGTGAAGGAAAAATGCATAAAAATTAACAGTAAAACTATTGCCTATTGCCTATTATCCATTCCTTTCCCTTACCAAAAAACTTTTTCAGCAATTCCTATGTAGTGTTTAAAATTTATGGATTGTGTCATTTATGTAACTATTAATCCAAAGTTGAATTAAATAGTTTATCCATTCCACAAATCCGCAAATTTAAACATTTTCCCACTAGCTGTTTCTTCAAGGTATAGATACGTTGCTAGAAATTATAAGACTTTTGACCTCAGAAATGCTATGGGCAAACATAGTAACTTGCGAGGAGTAGAAACGTAAGCTCGACGATTAAATACATCATATTGATTACGCTCAATAGCATCTAAAATCTTACTATAAAGCATAGAAGCTGACCAAACAGGCCAACGAATATCAGCACTCAAACGCTTAATACCTCTCTCTGCATCAACAAAAAACTTACGCGCCCTGTGAATCTGAAATTTCATCAACTCTCGCCAACGGTCATCAATTACACCATTCAATAAATCCTCTTCGGTATAATCAAACAAAGCTAATTCTTGTAAAGGAAGATAAATCCGACCTCGACGAGCATCTTCTCCGACATCTCTTAAAATATTTGTAAGTTGATTAGCAATTCCCAAGGCGATCGCTTCCGATACAGGAGACTGCATTTTTGGGCTGGGGTTCCAGGGAGTGGCAAAACTTGATGTTTCTACTCCCATGACTGGCATAGTCATTAAACCAACTGTACCTGCGACTCGATAACAGTAAAGTTTCAGTTCCTCAAATGTTTGATAGCGACTGCGGTAGAGATCCATTTGCTGACCTGCAATCATATCACGAAACGGTTGTATATCTATGGGGAATCGAGATAGGGTATCTACCAATGCTACATCTGCATCTTCTAACGGATAGCCAGCAAAGATAGATTCAAGATGTTGTTCCCACTCTTGCAGGGTTTCTGTGGTTGTGGTATTTGACATGGGTCCATCTACCAGTTCATCTGTACGACGACACCAGACATAAATTGCCCATATCGCCTTACTTTTAGCCTCTGGCATTAACTGAGTACCCATGTAAAAAGTTTTAGAATATTTGGCTGTGACTTGACGACACAGCTCATAAGATTCTTCTAAAGATACCAGGGATAAACGAGTCATGCGTTGGGAAGATTTAGACCGTTGCAGCATTCTTTGCTGGCTTTGGAGTTGTTCGTTGCAGGTTTGCATGAGATTCAAGGTGAGTAGAAGCTGCTTTAGCGATCGCCTGCGCTGTCAGTTTGCCAGAAAGTACGGCTCCTTCCATGCTAGCTAGATAGCGTTGCATTGTATAGTCTCCTGTTAGGAAGAAATTTCCAATTGGAGTTACTTGGGAAGGGCGACAGTCTTGACGACCAGGAGTAGCTTTATATACAGAGCGGGGCGTTTTGACAACGTGATATTTCAACAACTTAGCTGGAGATTCTCCTGTAAAGTGAGCTGGAAATAATTTTTCCAACTCTGCCATTGTTGCTGCGACTATTTCTTGTTCGGATTTACTAATCCAATCTTTGGCGGGTGCTAATACCAATTCCAACATCGAACGGTTGGGATTAGCATATTCGCGACAAGTGTTACTCATGTCTGCATAGACACTTAGTAGGGGGGATCTGGAAAACAGTAAATGGTCTATATCTGTGAGCTTACGATCAAACCACAGATGCAGATTAATTACTGGTACCCCTTCTAAACCGTTGAGCTTTTGAAAATATTCCATCTGCTGCCAAGGTTTTGGCAACATTACCTTTAGGGGATCGACTGGCATTGCTGACACATAAGCATCAACCGTCATAACTTGATCTTCTGCTCCATCTAATCCTCTAATTAGGAATCCACTAACTGTAGCATCATCGTTTAGCAGAAATTCCTTTATCGGTGCGTTTAACCGCACTTCCCCGCCTCCCTTCATAATATATTCTACCAGAGGTTGACATAATCGTTCTGTGGGAGAACCATCTAAGAATGCCATTTTCGATCCATTTTTCTCTTGGAGAAAACGGTTAAGAGCTGTAAGAATTACAGTCGAGGATATTGTTTCTGGACCGATAAAGTTCAACGCTTTTGACATGGCGATGAATACTTCTTTTTCCACTCTTGGAGGCACATTTTGTTTTTTCAGCCATTCTGAGAAACTGTATTTGTCCATTTTCTCCACATATTTTTGGCCTTGGACTATTGCTGGGATCAGACCTATACCGAACCGGATTTTTTCTGGCCAGGTTAGCATATCATTATTGCGGAGAATAGCTACTATCCCATTCAAAGGCGCTGGAATATTAGGAAAATCGAATCTAGAGTATGTTCCTGGTTTTTCTGGCTGATTAAAAATCATTGTGTGCTGTTTCCATTGCAGTCTATCCTCTATATTCAATTCTTTGAATAGCTGCAACATATTTGGATAAGCACCAAAGAATATATGTAGACCAGTTTCATACCAGTCTCCCTCTTCGTCCTTCCAGGCTGCCACTTTACCTCCGAGTACGTCCCGCCTTTCGAGGACTATTGGAGTATGACCCATGTCTGTCAAATATTTAGCACAGGAAAGACCTGCTAGACCTGCTCCGGCGATCGCTACTCGCATTTGCTTGGTAAAAACCTCTTAAATTAAATTTACTTATTTTTTATTATTATAACTTTACAAGTTGTTACAAAATTCAGCAAGACCTAATTAAGTTATTTTTGATTTTTCTGAACATAAATTTCTTTGTGTCCCTATTTTTGACAAAAGGGTGTAAGTGTGGTAATATTACAGCGAAATTAGTAATAGAGTTGTGTTATCTTAATAAAATGTAAGAATACTTGAGTTAGCCGTTTAATCATTAATAACAGATTAAGAGTAACAGACAAAGGTTTAAAGAGGCGATCCCTAAAAAATAAATCTACAAATCTATAAATAAATTAGTATTTAGTACCTAGCAATAGGCTAAAACAACCAAGTCAGAGTTAATTCCCTTCGGTCGGGGCAATAGGAAAGAAGCAATAGGCAATATGTAGATTTATGAGGCTAAAAATTGACTGATTTATCCACCAATAGTTACCAGGAGTTTTGTTGTCCCACATGTATTATTATTAGTGGTAGACTATTGATGGCATTTTTCAATTCTCCATCATACGTCTTCCCTATTGCGAGAGTACCTTTAATCACGGAGATAGTGAGGCAATCCTCAAAATACTAAAGAATTTGACACGATAGAATAATAAACAAAAGGACAGAAAAAATAAACTAAGGCATGGGCAAAGTAGTCGGTATAGACCTGGGTACAACAAACTCCGTCGTCTCCGTCATGGAAGGCGGAAAACCAATAGTGATAGCTAATTCAGAAGGAATGCGGACAACACCATCTGTAGTTGGCTTCACGAAGGAAGGAGAACGAATAGTGGGACAGATGGCCAGAAGGCAAACAGTTCTGAATCCCCAGAACACCTTCTACGGAGTCAAACGATACATTGGACGTAAATACTCTGAACTATCCCCAGAGTCAAAGCGTGTTCCCTATACCATTCGTCGGGATGAATTAGGCAACATCAAAATCAAATGTCCTCGAATGAAACGAGATTTTGCTCCAGAAGAAGTCTCAGCTATGATACTGCGGAAACTAGCAGACGAAGCAAGTCGCTATCTGGGAGAGGAGGTAACAGGAGCAGTAATTACCGTACCAGCCTATTTTAATGACTCCCAAAGACAAGCCACTCGCGATGCGGGGACTATTGCAGGCCTAGAAGTCAAACGTATTCTGAATGAACCAACGGCAGCATCTCTGGCTTATGGATTAGAAAATACAGAAAACCAGGTGATTCTGGTCTTTGACTTGGGTGGTGGTACATTTGATGTCTCAATCTTGGAAGTAGGAGATGGAGTATTTGAAGTTAAAGCTACCAGTGGAGATACCCAATTAGGGGGTAACGATTTTGACCAACGAGTAGTTGACTGGTTAGCCGAACAATTTATAGAAGCAGAAGGAATAGACTTGAGGACTGACCGTCAAGCTCTACAAAGACTGACTGAAGCAGCAGAAAAAGCAAAAATAGAACTATCTGGAGTTGGAGTAACAGAAATTAATCTCCCCTTTATTACTGCCACCACAGATGGCCCTAAGCATTTGGAAACTAGGCTGACTAGATCCCAATTTGAAGGACTTTGTGGAGATTTAATTCCTAGAATCCGACGTCCTGTGAAAATGGCCTTAAAAGATGCTGGTATTAGTCCCTCTATGATTGATGAGGTAGTATTAGTGGGGGGGTCAACTCGGATTCCTTTTGTCCAAGATTTAGTTTACTCTCTGATAGATAGAGAACCAAATCAGGGAGTTAACCCTGATGAAGTTGTGGCAGTGGGGGCGGCTATTCAGGCTGGCATTTTAGGTGGTGATGTACGAGATGTGTTACTTTTGGATGTTAGTCCATTGTCTGTGGGCTTAGAAACTATTGGGGGAGTAATGAAAAAGCTCATTCCTCGGAATACTACTATCCCAGTACGACGTTCTGATATATTTTCTACTGCTGAAAATAATCAGACTTTAGTTGAGATTCATGTTATTCAAGGAGAACGGGAAATAGCTGCTGATAATAAGTCTCTCGGAAAATTTAAGCTCACTGGTATTCCTCCTGCACCAAGAGGTGTGCCCCAAGTACAAGTCGCCTTTGATATTGATGCCAATGGTATTTTGCAGGTAACGGCAATGGATAAAACTACTGGTAGATCTCAAAGTATTACTATTCAAGGAGCTTCTACTTTAAGTCAGCAGGAAATTAGTCAGATGATTCGGGATGCGGAAAAATTTGCTGAAGCAGACCGACTCAAACGTGAGCGGGTAGATAAGCGTAACCGGGCTGAGGCTTTGGCATTTCAGGCGGAACGACAACTGCGAGAGGTGGCCTTGGATTATGGGATGCAGTTTGCAGCTAGAAGTCGTCAACGAATTGAGATGTTGATTAGGGAACTGCGAGATAGTTTGGAACAGGATGATGAGCGAGGTATCGATCAGGTGGGGGTTGATCTACAAGATGCTCTCTATGATTTGAAACGTGAGATTTCAATTTATACCTCCGAAGAAGGTGATGATGATTTCTTTGGTTCTGTCCGTCGGACAATATCTGGGGATGATTATAAACCCAGAGAACGTTATGATTATGAAACTAGAGTTTATAGTCGTCCTCCCGATCGATTTAGTTCTAATCGCCCTAGTCGTTCTTATCAAAGTAAAGATTGGAATGATGATGATGATGATTGGCTGTAAATATTGTAGATTTTAGATTGGCCAGGGGATACTTTCTCACTCCATTGTCAAGATATAGCTCAACTCAAAAGTTATGTGTTTAAAAGTCAACAGCCTGGTTATTATTATGACTGAGGCGTGAGGATTTGATGATTTTCTAACTTAATCTGTAACTCCTATATTTTTGCTCTCAAGTGAGAAATCTAAAATCTGCTACCATTTTGCTTCGAGGAGTCAGAGAAAATATTTATCGTTAAAACTACTTATAAGTTTAAGTTAGCAGATGCAAAACTTTCGGAATTATTATCAGATTCTAGATGTTTCTAAAGATGCTTCAGTGGATGAAATCAAGAAAGCATATAGGAGACTGGCGCGACAATTTCATCCAGATGTAAATCCAGGTAGTAAAGAGGCAGAAGAAAAGTTTAAAGATATTAATGAAGCCTACGATATTTTATCAGATTTAGAGAAACGGGTAGAGTACGATAAGTTTATTCGATATTGGAAACCGAAGGGAATTGCCAGTAGGATGGGGGTGCGGGTTCCTGATTTTAGAAATTGGGGAGATAATCTTTCTGGGAATGTAGGTAAGTCAGAAAAAGATGTAGATGTTAGTGATTTTTCAGATTTTAATACTTTTGTAGATCAAATGTTGGGTCGTCGTCGGGAAGTTAGGACTCCGGCAACAGCAACAAAACCAAAAACTCAGCCATCAAGTGTTTATCGCCCTGGTCAGAAAAAGGCTGTTTATAAAGCAACCGAACGGGAACCAAAAAAGGATATTGAGGCCAGATTGACTTTGCCTTTGGAAAAGGCTTATGTGGGAGGGATTGAGAAAATACGCTTGGAAGATGGACGCTCGATAGAGGTAAATATGCCGGCAGCTATGATTAGTGGTCAAAGAGTTCGTCTGAAAAATCAGGGTATTGGTGGGGGAGATTTGTATTTGAAGATTACAGTTGCTCCTCATGGTTTTTATCAGTTGGAGGGGGCGGACATTTTTTGTGAGTTGCCTATTACTCCTGTGGAGGCTGTTTTGGGTGGGGATATTGAAGTCCCCACTTTGGATGGTTGGGTCAAGATGAAGTTGCCGGGGGGGGTTGTTTCTGGTCAACGTTTACGACTTGCTAGTAAGGGGTATCCTGATGGGAGGGGCGATCGTGGCGATCAGTTGGTGGAGATTAAGATTGTCACTCCGAAGGAACCTAGTCAAGAGGAGTTGGAGATATATCAGAAGTTACGGGAAGTTGAGAAGTTTAAGCCACGGAAAGATTTGCCTGTTTGATTTGGCTTATAGCTACAGGATTTGCTTTCGGGTGAGTTTATTTCTTTATATCTGACATTTAGATTTTTTGTTGAATAAAAATTCATGCTTAAGTACGAGCAGAGACTAATATATCAATATTATCATGATTTTTTCGGGGATGCAACCTGACTAGGGTTTGCTGAAAAAGTTTTTTGGTAAGGGTAGGAGTAGGAGTCAGGGGGAATGGGAATTACAGAGGAGGTAGGTGAAGAATTGTCTGAGATTTTTCTGCCCTTATCTGCTGAAAATGTCAGCTTTTTGAGCTTGAGCGAGGGTTTTTTCGAGGAAAAAAGGCTAAAGCATTTACAGATAAAGGCTTTAGTATTTTTTTGTCCTTAAAAAGTGCTAGCTTTTCGGTGGAAAGAGCTGCATAAAGCTAATATTTTGGGATGATTATGGCAGAAAAATCGAGGGACAATTTTTCCGACTACCTCCTCTATAATTCCCCTGACTCCTGACTCCTACCCTTACCCATAAGACTTGATCGGCAAACCCTAATTAATCAGGATGTTTTTTTGAAGCTCCATAAAATGATAATTAATTTGATTTGAGGCGATCGCTCAGAGTCTTCTAGTGGAAAATTTTTGCTTAGATAGTTAGATGACATTCATCAGCGAATCTGCTGTATCAATTGCCTGTTGATATTCTGCCAATTTATAATAAGCATTACCCCGATAATTAATTATATGCTGGGGCGTGACTAGAATCTAACTCTAAAACCTTAGTAAAATATTCAACTGCCTTTCTATAATTTTCCAACTTAATAGAAGTCAAACCTGGATGATAATAAGCATCAACAAATTCGGGATTCAAATCTACAACATAACCAAAATCAATAACCGCATCCTGATATTTTTCTTGATTAAATGTCTGTATTGCCCGTTGATAACAAGAGTCTATTACGCTCAAATTTTTCTCCTTATCTAAACCAACCATGCACCGATTAATTTGAGTAATAAATTCCACATCTAGAGGCAGTAAACTATAGGCGACTACATCCAATTTTTCCCGTTCATTCTCTACGGAAATATAACGGGAACTTAGCTAATACTCTTGGGCAAAATCTAACATTTTTTCTGCCAAACTATGATTTGATAAATCATTCAAAGCAACAGCAATATTCCCAGCAAATTCTGGTACTAATTCTTTTATTTCTAAGGAAGCTACGTTCTTCTTAAAAGGGTAGGAATAATTAATTGTTGCTAGAGAATATTTACACCTTTAGACTTGATCTTGGTAGCAATAAAAAGGTTGTTTGCCTCTGGCAAAAGCTCCAGTTATCAGTCATCAGTCAACAGTCGACAATTAATATTTTAATATTTTCAACTTATGATTTAATATGAAATATGGTTATACATTTATCGGATTTGCTACTTGCCATCAAGACAGACCTTGCTCAGTATACTCTTAAATAATTATTCATATTTTTACTGAAATAATTAATAATTAAACAATTAAATAATTAGATTATTCAAGCCTTGAAGCCTCCCCTTGGATAGGGCAAAAAAGCGGTCGTTTGCGGAGCAGTCCGTTAGGATGGGATGCCGAGGTCTCCTCGGCATATCCAATCGACCAAGAGAATAAATTTTTTCCTTAAACGTCAATCCTCTCCCTAAAAGGGAGAGGTAATTATCAATTATCCATTATCAATTATCCATTAATGAATACTCCCCCACTCCCCTACTCAAGGAAGCATAGAAAGTTTTTTATATTTGGTATTTAAGACTTGCTTTTCACAGAGTTGGAAAGCTGAAAAGAGGATACTTTAGATTTTAAAAATTTTGCAGATTGAGAAATTTGTTTGCAGAAAAGTTAACAGTATGAATGAGATTTGTAGAGACGTTCCATAAAGGGTCTCTACAGAATTTTTTAGGGAGGAAAAATACTTCCCACCCAATAAAAAGTAATAGTTAGGGTTTGCTGAAAAAAGCAGAGTGTGGGAAGTTTGGGGAGTATGGGGAGACAGAGAAAGTAGGAGGAATAATTGTAGCTGTATCTTTCTGTGCTTGTCTACCTTTCATCCTAAATTTTTCAGCTTGAGTGAGGAAAAATTTACACTTTTTTTCGCTCCAAAAAGGCACTTACCTTCATAAGTGAGTGCTTTTAGATTTAATCAGCAAACCCTAGTTATATATCACTGCTGAAACTGACGAGCGCCGAATAGATTTTCCTTTGCTGTTTCATCCATCTTTTTCACCCGACTTTCATTTAAAATTGCTAAACCACGAGTCACCCCAGGTCGTTGACTAACAGTTTCAAACCATCGCTTTAAATTAGGAAAGTCTGCTAAATTTTGCCCTTGCTTTTCGTGGGATACTATCCAAGGATATATTGCTATATCGGCGATAGAATAATCTCCCGCTACATATTCAAATTGGGATAGTTGTAGATCCAATACTCGATATAAACGAGATGTTTCTTTTGTATATCTTTCAATGGCATAGGGAATTTTTTCGGGTGCATATTGACGAAAATGATGAGCTTGCCCTAACATTGGCCCGACACCACCCATTTGAAACATTAACCATTGAATAACTCTGTAGCGATCGCGTGGGTTTTCTGGAATAAAGCGACCTGTTTTTTCTGCTAAATAAAGCAAAATAGCTCCTGACTCAAATATAGAAATGGGATTACCATCAGGCCCGTTGAGGTCAACAATAGCAGGCATTTTATTGTTAGGGCTAATTTTGAGAAATTCTGGTTGAAACTGGTCTCCAGCCATAATATTAATAGGAATTAAATTATAGGGAATTTCTGTTTCTTCGAGCATGATACTCACTTTCCAACCATTAGGAGTCGGCCAGTAGTATAAGTCTAGGGTCATAATATAAAAAGCTCCAATTTTTGTCTAATTTTTTGTCAGCATACAGCTATTAGCTATTAGTTTTCAGCAATTAATTTATTCTTTTTAAAGGAATACTTAGAGTTGAAAGATTGAGAGAAAATTAAACGTTACTCTAAAAGCGTTCTTTGTTAATCTTTCTCATTAATTAGGGTTTGCTGAATAAGTCTTTTATTGAGGAAAGGAGTCAGGAGCTAGGGGGAATAATTATCCTTTGGTCTTTCAGCGCTTAGGATTCCAAAATCCTAACTTTTTGAAATTAATTCCAGATATAAAATCAAGATATAAAATCAAGATATAAAATTAAAAATTTCACCCCTCCTATTGCCTATTACCTAATTTCCTGACTTATGTTTTTATAGCGCTACGCATTAAGGTTAGGACATTTATAAATCCTCAAATCCTTTGATAGTCTCCTGTTCCCAGTTAAGTGTTCCCTATTCCCGATTCAAGTAGCGCTATATCAAAACTTTACAGCAAGTCTAATAGTTTTGAGTTTTTTAGTTTTCCTAAGCTATGATTATCCTGCTATAGGATTTTTTATTAATTAAAACTTATATTTTTGCGTCCTATACCATCAAATAAATCGAGCATTTTTTCTCGCCAAGCATAAACTGGGTCGCTAGTTTCTAATAGTTGTTTGGGAGACATAGCACGAGCAAATTGAAAATTTGAAAATACTAGATAATCAGCATAATTCGGTTTTTCTCCTGCTAAGAAAGGTTGCTGATTGATTGTGTTTCTTAAAGGCTCTATAAAAGTTCTAAAATTATTAATTTCGTCTTCTGTAACATCCTTAAATTCTTCTAGAGTCTTACCAAAACAACTTTCACGACTTTCTCGAAAATAAGGCTGATCTTTAGGATCGATATTTTCAAATACATCGTATAAGATTATTGGTACTAAAACTCCAAATAAACTGTTATTCCAAGCGTCAATAAACATGGTTTGAGCTTTTGCTTCAGCACTGCCAAATAAAGAAGGTTGATCTAGATAAGTTTCCTCTAAGTAGTTAGCAATATTCAAAGAGTCATAAACTACTTTATCTCCCTTATTTTGATCAACAATTACAGGAACTTTGTCCTGATTAGAGAAAGCGATCACCTCTTTTTCTGTCAGTCGCCAGGGAATAATTTCTACTTCTAAATTTTTGTGTGCTAGAGCCATGCGAATTCTCCAGCAGAAGGGACTAAAAGCTCTGTTTTCTTCTGCTGTAACTAGGTCGTACAGTTTAATTGCCATAGATTCTTTAACCTTGAGAACTTGTAACTACATGATTAACTCTATCAGCATCTTTGCTTTTGAGTAAACTTATTTTTTGATTATTTTTTCAATTAAAACAAAGCTATTATTATAGCAATAATCAGCAACTTTGTGGAAATTAATAATCAAGCATAATGCCCCTCGTTTTCCCCTAATGAACCTGAATAAGGAAAATTTAATCAGGAAAACTAATATAGAAGAGAAAAAAATTATTTCCTATAAAACAGTAAGAATTCAGCTCTAGCGCAGTTAGCTAGTATCCTGAATCCTAACTGCATTAACAGCAAATAATGAATAATTCCTTATAAGCTTAAAGAAGTGTAGTTTGGCAGTAACTTTTAATTCTATCTCAATTTCAAAGGTTGCTTTGCTCTCCTCCTCTCATCAATAGCTGATGCCTAATAACTGATGGCTGAATTATTACATAAAACCTGCCAATAATTAAAAATTTTACCTAATAGCTGAAGTACATGAAAATCAAAATTTTTTAAATATTTTTTTGTGGGAGTTTGGTCAGTTTAAAGGTTTGGAGACCAAACAGGTTTGGAAACCAAACCCCTACTCTATAAACTCTTTCTATTTCCCACCATAATAAAAGGCAATTTCCTTTTCCTTTTAAAGGTTTGGAGACCCAACAGGTTTGGAAACCAAACCCCTACTCTATAAACTCTTTCTATTTCCCACCATAATAAAAGGCAATTTCCTTTTCCTTCAATTCAGCAAAATCTGCATTTTTCAACATATTATTTAACTCATCTTGAGAAATATGCTTTGCTCCAATACGCACAATACGAGACCGCATTGTATTACTAACCCCGCTCCTTTGTCGTTGACCTTCTAATGCCATAACCTTCTGATAAAGGTCGAGCTTTGCTGATGGAATAGGAGACCCATCTAAATCTATTCCTTTAGCGATCGCCTCATCAACCGCATCTGCTCCAGTAGTTGATGCACCTGTAGAATTTATTTCCGAAGACATAGCCATAAAGTATTGAGTTTACATAATTATTTTATCTGCTTAAGGAGTAATTTTTTCAAATCCATTCAATCTCAAATTTCAGCCATAGCAAACTCCGTCAATTTTCTGATATCTGGAAATTGACAACCCAAGACAATTTCACTCTTAGGAACACCCAACTCCCTCGACTCATTAACTATTCTTGGCATTGAAATTACTTTTTTTTTACACAAAAA
>NZ_JBNHEP010000072.1:0-8868 GCF_050015995.1 Dapis brunnea BLCC-M229
CTGTTGATATTTACGCTAACTTTTACACAAACGATATAAACGGACATGATATGACATCCTTAAAGTGAATTGGTATTATTTGATTTGAAATTCGGTACATATTGATAGCATCTGCCTGAAAATTCGTCATTGCGACCGACAGGGAAGCAATCTCAAATCCTAGTTTTTCCTACCTCATGCGTAAGTCCTGTTACAATAACTAATTATCCGGATTTGATATTAATACTAAACTGCCTCCTACTGGAAATTTTTCTGGTTTTTTTTGATTAAAGTGCCAATATTGTTGATAATTATTCAGAAAGTTTTGTCCTAAAATTCCATCAACTTCTAATAACTTCAACACTGGGGAAGACAAAATTACTGTTTCTAAGTTTGTCAGTTCATAATTTCCCATTTTTACTTTAGCTAAGGAAGCATATTCTGCCATTTCTATACCACAAAAACCTTGCACTTGAATTTCCTGTCTTTCAGCCACAGAAATTTTTAACTGACTAGCTAATTTCTGAGAAATAAAAATACTTTCTGCCCCCGTATCTAACATAAAAATAAAGGGACCATTGCCATTAATTTCTACCTCAGCTAACATTACTCCTAACTTAGATTTAAGTGAGATAGCATCATTAATATTTTTAGTAGGTATTGGAGTCGGAGGTAGTAATCGTAATTCTTGGGTTTGAGGATTTATTTTTACATCGAAATTACTCAAAATATCCATTCCCAAAACTCCTGATAATCCCTCGGGCATGATAGTGGTAGTAAATTCTAAACCTGTTAAATTTTCGACTTTAACATTATCAATTTTTAACACAGGTAAACGATGCAAATTAGCTTTCATTTCTGGGCATTCATCTCCTGCTACTGCATAAGTTAAAAGTTCTTTTGGTACAGGTTCCCCTGTTAATTCTAATTCTTTGATTGTTTCTGTGGCAATGATGGAAGTAGAAGCCCCTGTATCTAATAAAAAATTACCTGATTTTTCTCCTATAGTTGCTGTCAAGGTAAAAGCTTTTCCACCGTCTAAAAATTCTAGAGGAACAGTTGCATTTCCTCTTACTTTTGGGCGGGGTAAGTTTAGACCTTCTAGTTGTACAATTGCTCCAATTGATATATTTTTTTGAGGTAATATAACTATATTTTGTGGAAAAATAATAGGTTTTAGTTGAGCGAAACTAGGAGAAATTATTATGCAGCTAATAGCTCCAATAATAATAGTTGTAATACTCGGAAATTTGTTCATAGTTGTTAGCTGATGGGACTATAGCAGTTCTCTAATCTGTAGGGTACTGTTTTATATCCCCCCCGCCCCCCTTTTTAAGCTATGCTTTATAAACATATTTCTTAACATAAAACTTAGACATTAGAAAAAGGTTATGTTTCTTACCATTCAATGGATATGATAGGAGATTCATTAATGGATAATTGATAATGGATAATTGATAATTACCTCTCCCTTTTAGGGAGAGGATTGACGTTTAAGGAAAAAATTTATTTCTCTTGGTCGATTGGATATGGCGTTAACGAAGTGGCTCTGCAAGAGCGGGAGACCTCGCCATCCCATCCTAACGGACTGCTCCGCAAACGACCGCTTTTTCCCCTTGAAAGGGGAGGCTTCAAGGCTTGAATCATCTAATTATTTAATTGTTTAATTATTAATTATTTCGGTAAACGTATTTAATTAGAGGCTAAACTCTCTCCACCTCCCTATCTCCCCATCATAAAAGGATTTTAGGAGTTCCTTATCAGGGATAGCTTTTTAATGGGGAGCCTTCAAAATCCAACTTTTTAAGGGGGATTTAGGGGGATCGTATTGGTTGATTTTATAGAATCTTTAAATTGCCATAAATAGGCTGTTTGAATTCCTTGAATCAGGGAAATAAACTTGCCTGAATTAGATAAAATGTTAACCTGTTTCTACAGTATCTAACAGAGCTTTAAGAATGAGATAAATAGAAGTTGCCCCTGGGTCTTGATGACCAATGCTGCGATCGCCTAAATAACTTGCTCTTCCTTTTTTCGCTAACATCGGAATTGTATTTTTCATTCCTGACTCAGCAGCATCTACCGCTTGTTTCAAACTTTCGAGAAAACTAGAACCATTTGCTACTGCTTCTGTAAAAGTATTTGCTGCTGGAGACAAAGCATCTAACATAGTTTTGTCTCCCAAGTTAGCTTTGCCACGTTGCACTACTCCCTCAACTGCTGCAGTGAATACTTTAGACATATCTTCTGTAGTTAATTCTGACTTTCCTGTTACTACAGCACTTGCTCGTAAAAATAGAGTGCCATACAGAGGTCCACTAGCACCACCAATAGTAGAGATTAAAGTCATACTCACAGTTTTGAAAATACTGCCAATATCTTTATTCGTAACAGTCGGGAGTAGAGTTATAACTTTCTGAAAACCACGGTTCATATTAATGCCGTGGTCAGCATCACCAATAGCAGCATCTAATTCTGTAAGATAATCTTTGTTTTGCTCTAAAACTGTTGCTACTGTTTGCAACCATTGGATAATTTGTTCTTTGTTTACCATAATCTTTTCAGTTATCAGTTATCAGTTATCAGCACCTCTAGCTAAAAAAGTAGGTTGGGTTGAGGTGCGAAACCCAACATATACAGCACATTTCAAGTATATCAAGACTTACGCATAAGGTACGAAAACTAGGATTTGAGATTGCTTCCCTGTCGGTCGCAATGACCAAAATACATTGTATTGCGTAAGTCCTATATATTCAGTTATCAGTTATCAGCAGCTCTAGCTAAAAAAGTAGTTGGGTTGAGGAACGAAACCCAACATATATCAATAAAATCCTTGCCTAATAGTATCATGTCTGGTTGAATAGTGATAATTAAAGCTTGTAGTAGGGCTTTAGCCCTGTCTAAACTTCGGGCTAAAGCCCTACTACAAACAAAAACTTTTTTATCACTCATTATCCAGACATCATATACCTAATTTAGCAACAACATACTCTTGTACCGACTTCGCCCCATCCAACTCCAACACAGAATGAGCGATCGCCTCGACCTCTGACATATCCAACTGAGAAATAACTCTCTTGACAATAGATATTGATGGTGGAGCTACACTCAACTCATCCACTCCTAACCCTAATAAAATAGGTACTGCCACAAGATTTGACCCCAACTGACCACAAACACTTACCGAAATTCCCGCTTCATGGGCAGCAATTACAGTTTGTTGAATCATCCGCAATACCGCAGGTTCGAGACCATTAGCAAGATTAGCAACTTTAGAATTAGTGCGGTCAGCGGCCATGACATATTGGCTCAAATCATTTGTACCAATACTGAAAAAATCTACCTCCTTTGCCAATTGGTTTGCCATTGTAACTGCTGCTGGTACTTCCACCATAATTCCTGCTTTTATCTTATTTATACCAGAAAGAGAATTTTCAACTTCTGTCAAAATTTTCTTAGCTGCGCGTACCTCTTGAACAGATGCCACCATTGGGAACATTACCTTAATATTATGTCCGTGACTCGCCCGCAAAATAGCTCTTAACTGAGTCTGCAAAATTTCTGGAGTATCTAAACTTTGCCGAATACCACGGCATCCTAAAAAAGGATTAGCTTCCGACTCCAACTTAATATAGGCAACTTGTTTATCGCCACCAATATCTAAAGTGCGGATAGTTAGAGGGCGAATTCCCATAATTTTAGCGATCGCCCGATAAGTTTCATATTCTTCTGCTTCTGTTGGTTGGGTCTGGCGATCGAGATAGAGAAACTCACTCCGCAATAAACCCACTCCTTCGGCACCACATTCTAAGGCAAATTCTGCATCAGCAACTCCCACAATATTTGCCATCAAGGAAATTTTTCTGCCGTCTTTAGTTATTGCCTCTTGGGGTGTTTGATATTTCTCAAAAGTTTGACTTTGTTTTGCCAGTAACTCCTGCAACTGTGTCTGACTTGGTTCGAGCCAAACTTCTCCTGTTGCGCCATCTAAGGCAATTTGAGAATCTGTTGCCAATGATAACAACTGAGTACCTACTCCAACTACCATCGGAATACCCAAGGTATTTGCAATCAATGTACTATGAGCAGTAACACTACCAGCGCTAGTACAGATACCCAATACCAAGTTTGGTTTCAGTTGCAAAGCAAGGGAAGGTGTTAAGTCGGAAGTCACCAAAATTCCTGGTTGTGATAAATTAAGACTGTTGCTACTCGCACCCGTCAGCAGTTGTAGCACTAGCCCCCCCACATCTTTGATATCAATAGCTCGCGCCTGCAAGTAAGGGTCTTCTAATTTTTGATAGGTATTAATCATTGCCTCAATAGCTTTTTTCCATGCTACTGCAGCACAGTGATTTTGTTGGAAAATGAGTTGATGTACTTCTTCTAATAAAGTGGGGTCTTCTATATATAAGAGTTGTGTTTGCAAGATATCAGTTTGAGTATTATCAGTTGTACTTTTATTAGATAGATTGTCAATTATTCCTTGAATTTCTTTTTTTGTAGTTTCTAAGATTAACTGTAGGTACTCCCACTCTACTTCTGGATATTCTACAGGATAGTCTTCAACTTCTGGAATTGTTGGTTGATAATGCACTACTTTTCCGAAGGCAATTCCTGAAGATGCTGGTGTTCCGATTAATTTATTCTTTGCATCTGGGGTTTTTAATATTGTTGGTGTTTTCTTTACAATTACTTCTGCTTCTCCAAAATTATTTGCGATTAATTCTTGGATTTTTGTTAAAGCTAAATCTGCATCATTACCAGTTCCTGTTATTGCTATTTCATGTCCTTGTTTGACTGCTAATGTAATTACTTGATTGATACTTTTAGCATTTATTCCCCGACTATTTTTTGTCAAATTTTGTAGCATAATTTCAGATTGAAATTGATTTGTTATTGCTACTAATTTTGCAGCAGGCCGAGCATGGATTCCTAATTGATTTTTGACAGTAGTTTTAATTGTTTTTGACGATTTTTCTTTTTCTATATTGTTGCTATTTTCCAGATTTTGTTCTGGAAGTATTTCATCAACATTAATCTGAGATATTTTAGCTGTTAAAGCTGCATTTGCTTCAGCCATGACTTGTTGAATATTGGCTCCCAAAGAAGCTTGAACCATAGCAGAAATCGCTCCTTCTACCAAAGGTGCCGTACAGATTTTTACATGACTTCTTTGGGTTGGTGAGAGAAATTCTAGAGCCATTTCTGTACTCATTACCGCACTGCCTAAATCCATTAATACTAAGACCCCAGCATCACTATAAACAGATTCTATTGCCTCTTGTACTTTAATAACATCAGTACCAAAAGGATTTTCTGGGTCATCTATTCCAGCAGCGATCGCTATTGGTGCTGGCTCTTGCGTCATTTGTTCTGCTAATTCTGCCACTGCCTCGGCTAATTTGGCACTGTGGGATACAAGTACAATTCCTACTTTGTTTTCTGAATAATCTATCATTTTTTTATATATTTTTGATATTACTGCTTAACATATCAATATTACATAAACATCAGAAAAAAAATTACATCTAAATTAGTAATATTTAACTAAAGCTCGTAGTAGGGCTTTAGCCCTATCTATATTAGGACTAAAGTCCTACTACAAACAAAAACTTTTTTTCAGCAAAAAAATTACTTATAAATTTAACTTCTGACTTCTTCAAATCCCCCATCGTAATGCCGCAGTTTTTACTGGCGCATCCCAGAACTTAATCAACTCATCATCCAATTTCAACAGAGTAATAGAACAACCTTGCATTTCCAAGGAAGTAATATAATTCCCAATCAAATTACGCACAATTTGTAATCCTTTTTTTTCGCATATTTCGGCTAATTTCCGATAGACAATATATAACTCAGAAATAGGAGTACCACCCATACTATTCACAAAAGCTAGAAGGCGATCGCCTTGCTCAAATGGTGAGTCTATTAATTCTACTTCTTGCCATTCTCCTTTTACCTCATCCCACTCCCGCACTATCCGACTATAACCGACATCTTCAATAATATTAATAGCTAACATTTCCACAATTTCATCCGCCGATCTCATCGCCATTTGTTGTCGCCCTGGTTCCCCATGAATGCCAATACCGAATTCAATTTCGTTATTCCCTAACTCAAAAGTAGGACTACCTTTAGCAGGTGTGGTGCATGATGTCAATGCCGTTCCCATACTCCGTCCATTAAGATTAACTTTCCGACAAAGGTCAGCTATTTGCTTGAGATTATAACCTGCTTCAGCAGCAGCACCACAAATTTTTTCTGCTAATACTGTTGTTCCCACACCCCGTCGTCCTTGAGTAAAAAGACTGTCTTTGACCGCCACATCATCATCTATTAATATATTCAAGACTCGGATATTTTCTGAGAGAGCAAGTTCCGTTGCCATCTCAAAATTCATCACATCGCCACTATAATTTTTGACAATATTCAGAACACCTGCACCTGAGTTAACAACTTTAGCTGCTTCTAACATTTGGTCAGGAGTAGGTGAAGTAAAAATTTCACCAGGGCAAGCAGCATCTAACATTCCCATCCCGACAAAACCGCCGTGCATGGGTTCGTGACCGCTACCTCCGCCTGAAATTATGGCAACTTTATTTTTAATTGGTGCATCAGCGCGGTAGATGAAGTGGGGGTCGAGGTTGACCTTTATTAGATCGGGGTGAGCGATCGCCATACCTTGGAGACTTTCCCGAACTACATCGTTGGGGTTATTAATAAGTTTTTTCATAGAATATATTCTGATTAGTAATTGTATTTATATTACAAGAGAATGAGTAGAAGGGTTGAAAAAATTATTTAAGACGACGTAATACCACCATAATAGACTTTTTCATCTTAAATGTTGCAATAGATGTAGGTTGGGTTGAGGGATGAAACCCAACAAAAATCTTTCTCTCGTACGGACGTTGCATAACAAAAATGCGTTTCATGTTGCGCAGCAAAACGTCCCTACCCTACTCCCTAATGCACTATTTTAGGTGAAACACTCCAATAATATCGGGAGCAGTGCAAAATTGTAGGGTGTGTTAGATGGCTTAAATTAAAACTATGAAAGAGATTTAGCAATCCATCGTAACGCACCATTTTAGCTGTGAAATAATTGACCGAATAAATAAGGTCTCGCCCCTTTCAAGGGGATAAGAAAGAAAATTTCCCATTTCAAGCCTCCCTATTACAGGAGGTACTGCTGATAACTGATAACTGTTAACGCAGTTCCTCTGAAAGAGGCTAACTGATAACTGAAATGACAGTTTCCGATCGATAATTAATTGAATTTTTTATTTTTGGAGATGTCTATTATATAGCAATCAGGAATCAGATGTGAGAATTGAGGTGTTCCTTAAAAGGATAGAATATAGCAGTTATCTTATGAAGAAGATACATTTTCTTCTTCCCTGTTCCCAGTTAAGCGTTCCCTAAAAGTCTCCAATATCTCACAACTCAAATCATATTGCTATATATGCTTAAATAGAAAAGTAGTTAATTCAATAATCAACGTACATGGCCACCAGACTAATTGAACTAGAAGATGGGATTTGGGTTGAAGCAGAAGTTGCAGATGATGAGGCAAAGCCAATTTCTACTAATGTTGCTAAAAGAGTCCAATCTAGTTTTGATAAAGTTAAACCTATATTAATTAGTATTAGTCGCCCTATTGCTGAAGCTTGGCAAGAAATTAGTAAGGATATGGAAATTGAACAAGCTGAGGTGGAAGTGGGTTTTAATTTTGAGGGGGAAGGAAATCTATATATTACTAAAGGAAAGGCAAGTGCAAATTTAAAAGTTAAGTTAGTGCTGAAACCGAAAAAGTCAGAGAATGATTAACTTAAAAAAGTTAGAAGAATCTATTGTTTTAATTACCAGTGCCAAAAGAGCAAATGTTATTGGTACTGGATTTACTTTTTATCGAGAAAAAAATTATATTTATCTGCTTACTTGCGCCCATGTTGTTGAGGATATGGGTGGTGAGGAAAATGTACGGGTAAATAATATTCCTGTAGAACTTGTGGAAATAGGAAATGCTCAGGGTTTTGATTTAGCAGTTTTAAAAGTCAAAGATATTTTTCCAGTTCCGCCTTTAAAATTAATGATTTTATATGGGGAACAAGAAAGAAGTTTTGAAATTAAAATTCCTGGTTATTATCTTTGGGGTCAAAATAATGCCCGCCGTCGTAGAACTATCAAAGGAAAAATGATGGTTGAAGTTGATGGAGAAAGAGCATTCCAAATAATAGAATATATGCCTGAAGAAGTTGCTGTAGGAAAACTACAAATAGAGCAGGGAAAACTTCAACCTGGTTATAGTGGAGCACCTGTTATTGATTTAAACACAGGTTTTGTTGTTGGTATAACTACCCACATGGAGGGAGAAAACCAAAATTTGGGAAAATTTGGCACAGCAATATCAATAGAAGCATTAGAAAAGATTTGGCGTGAAATACCTACTGAAGTTTCTCAGGAAATTATACGAGAATCATTAGAAAGTTCTGAGAATTTATCTGTTGAAGAAACTCCAGTGGAACCTTTAGAAAGTTATGAAAATTTACCTGTTGAAGAAACTCCAGTAGAAACTGTAGAAAATTCTAAGGATTTATCTATTGAAGAAACTCCAGTAGAACCTGTAGAAAATTCTGAGGATTTATCTATTGAAGAAACTCCAGTAGAACCTGTAGAAAATTCTAAGGATTTATCTATTGAAGAAACTCCAGTAGAACCTGTAGAAAATTCTGAGGATTTATCTATTGAAGAAACTCCAGTAGAACCTGTAGAAAATTCTGAGGATTTATCTATTGAAGAAACTCCAGTAGAACCTGTAGAAAATTCTGAGGATTTATCTATTGAAGAAACTCCAGTAGAACCTGTAGAAAATTCTGAGGATTT
>NZ_JBNHEP010000073.1:0-3422 GCF_050015995.1 Dapis brunnea BLCC-M229
GACCGCTTTTTCCCCTATCCAAGGGGAGGCTTCAAGGCGTGAATTATTTAATTATCAATTATTAATAATTGATATTTTTTAACTTTTAATTCTTGTTTTTTAGAATAATTTGTATAAGAGCAAGGGAATATTGATAATCAACTTTCTTCCTTTGACTATAAATCATCAATTTCTTTTTTTAACTTTTAACTTTTAACTTACTTTTCAATCGATCCCAAAAAAGTGCTATAGTAAAAAATTAAGCTAGGGGTGCCTAGATATTCAGGCTGAGAAATACCCTTAGAACCTGAGACTGGTTAATACCAGCGGAGGGAAGCTGTTTATTTAAGGGAAAAAATATGCGGACAGAATGGATCGCCAAGCGTAGTGGACACAAAAATGTCTCTCAAATGCACTATGCTCGTCAGGGAATCATCACAGAAGAAATGGACTTTGTGGCCCAACGAGAAAATCTCCCTGCTGAGTTAATCCGCGAAGAAGTAGCAAGGGGACGGATGATTATCCCTGCTAATATTAACCACACCAATCTCGAACCAATGTGTATTGGCATTGCTTCTCGGTGTAAAGTTAATGCTAATATTGGTGCCTCTCCTAATACTTCTGACATTGATAAGGAAGTTGATAAACTAAGACTGTCTATTAAATACGGTGCAGATACCGTTATGGACTTATCTACAGGTGGCGGTAATCTGGATGAAATTAGAACTGCCATTATCAACGCCTCCCCAGTTCCTATCGGTACGGTACCAATTTACCAGGCAATAGAAAGCGTTCACGGCAGAGTTGAAAATCTGACTGCTGATGACTTTCTGCATATCATTGAAAAGCACGCTCAACAAGGGGTAGATTATCAAACCATCCACGCCGGAATTTTAATCGAACATCTACCTCTGGTCAGAAGTCGTATTACTGGTATAGTTTCCCGTGGTGGTGGAATTATTGCTAAGTGGATGTTACACCACCATAAGCAAAATCCATTATATACCCATTTTGACGACATCATCGAAATCTTCAAGAAATATGATGTTTCTTTCAGTTTAGGAGATTCTTTGCGACCCGGTTGTACCCACGATGCTACTGACGAAGCACAGTTGGCAGAATTAAAAACATTAGGTCAATTAACTCACCGTGCTTGGGAACATGATGTCCAAGTTATGGTAGAGGGTCCTGGTCATGTACCGATGGATCAAATTGAATTTAATGTGAAAAAACAAATGGAAGAGTGTTCGGAAGCTCCTTTCTATGTTTTAGGTCCATTAGTCACAGATATTGCTCCTGGTTATGACCATATTACTTCTGCTATTGGTGCAGCAATGGCGGGTTGGTATGGTACAGCAATGTTATGTTACGTTACTCCAAAAGAACATCTAGGTTTGCCTGATGCTGAAGATGTGAGAAATGGGTTAATTGCTTATAAAATTGCTGCCCATGCTGCAGATATTGCTCGTCGTCGTCCGGGAGCGAGGGATAGAGATGATGAACTTTCTGCTGCTCGTTATAATTTTGATTGGAACCGTCAATTTGAATTATCTTTAGACCCAGATCGAGCTAAGGAATATCACGACGAAACTTTGCCTGCGGATATCTATAAAACAGCTGAATTTTGTTCTATGTGCGGACCGAAATTCTGTCCGATGCAAACTAAAGTTGATGCTGATGCTTTAACAGAATTAGAGAAGTTTTTAGCGAAAGAAAAGGAACCTGTAACTCAAAGTTAATAGCGATATTAATTCAGAAATAATTAGGGTCGGTAGAAAAAATTAATATTTGGGTTTAATTGTCGATCCTTATTATTTAAACCCACCCTATCTAACTGATATTTTCCTCTTTTGTTAAAGTTTGAATAATTGAGAATAAATAACTAAACTCCCCTGTTTTTTAGGGGAGTTTTTAATTTTGAAAGCTGAAAGTAATTTCTCGAAAATTATCATTATTTAGCTGTTATATCATGTTTGGATAATCACTTATAATAAAGTATATGGTTTGTAGTATAGCTCTCAGCCCGAACTGTAGATAGAGCTGAAGCAGGGCTATTTCATTAAAATTATCAGTATTTAGCTGTTATATCATGTTCGGATAATCACTTATAATAAAGTATATGGTTTGTAGTATAGCTCTCAGCCCGAACTGTAGATAGAGCTGAAGCAGGGCTATTTCATTCTAGAATCAAGTAAAGATTTTCGTGGTTTTTGGAGATTGATTTATATAACTTTCAATCTTGAAAAAGGCGTATTTTCCCTAATGCACAAAAAGTCAGAAATTAGAACGAAATAGCCCTGGGGCTGAGAGCTATACTACGAACTTTAATTATAATAACTATTTAACCGAATATAATATTAATTTAGATCTGGCTACAGGGACCGGAATGTGATTGTCATTACGAAGCGTTCAATAATTAATAATTAATATAGCAATTCCCATACTGGTGAGGTACAAAATTTTAGATTTGAGGAAAACACTTAACTGCGAACAGGGAATAAAAAGACAAAAAGATAACTATACCTCACGAGCTTGGAAAACACTATAATTACCTCTTATTTATAAGAAGAGGATTAGTTGAAATGATTTTTTTCTTTTTTATCCATGAATTGAGAGGCTTTATACCTGAATTTTTCGGTAATAAAAGAACTTAACCTTTTGGAGAAAGCGTTAACTTAGTTGTAGCAATCTCATGGTTTAGAGATTGCCACCGGAGGTCTTATATCAAATCCGGATAATTAGTTATTGTAGTCATTGCGACTGGAACAGAGTGGAAGGAAGCAATCTCGCCTCACCCCTGAGATTGCTTCCTGTCGTCGCAATGACAACTGTTTAACCGGATTCTATATTAACGGTTAAGTAAACAAAATAATTGCTTTTCCCACCCCCCTCGCAATGACAGTAGTGCTTAACCCAATAATCAATCCCATAACTAATAGACCTCTCCAGAAAAGAGGGAACAGGGAACAGGGAACAGGGAACAGGGGGAATTCATTAATTGATAATGGATAATTGATAATTACCTCGGGTTTTAACCGAGAGGATTGAATATAAGGAAATATTATTTCTTTTCTCAAGGGGAGATTGGATATGGCGTTTCGGCGCTTGAGCCGACATGAAAAGCGCAGCGGCTCTGTTAAGAGCGGGAGACCTCGCCATCCCATCCTTCGGACTGCTTCGCTTTCCGACCGCTCTCTTGGTCGATTGGAGGCAAGCGTTTTCGGCGCTTGAGCCGACATGAAACGCTGCGCGACATGAAACGCGTTTGCGGAGCATGACCTAGGATAGCGTCCCGGAGGGAACGGAAACCTCGCCATCCCATCCTGACGGACTGCTTCGCTTTCCGACCGCTCTCTTGGTCGATTGGAGGCAAGCGAGGAGACCTCGGCATCCCATCCTAACGGACTGCTCCGCTTTCCGACCGCTTTTTCCCCTATCCAAGG
>NZ_JBNHEP010000074.1:0-8174 GCF_050015995.1 Dapis brunnea BLCC-M229
GCTATATCGCTTGATTTGCCATGCGCTATATATAGTGTCTTTGCGTAAGTCCTGTTTATGCTATTAATAAAATCGCGACCAGGTTGTAGCAGGATATCAATTAAATTTTCAGTGTAATTGTTTGTAGTAGTTTGCATTTTTATACCTCCAATTTTTCTGAATATATTGTTATAGCGCTACGCGCAAGTCAAAAGTCAGTAGCGGTGATTTCCTAGGTCATGCTTCGCATTCATGTCGGCGACAGCCGTTTTGCTTCGCACAACGCGCGTTAACGCTTCACGACATGAAAAGCGTTTGCGTTTCGCTGCGCGACATGAAAAGCATTCCGATAGGAAAGCTTTGCAGAATGCAAAACGCGAATCACCCGTACAAAAGTTAAAAGTAATCTTTAACTGAATTTTCAGTTCCCAAATTCTTTCCTAGGTCATACTAAGCAAACGCAAACAGGAATTAATAATTAATAATTACTGCTGCCGATTAGCTATAATATCCAAGAAAAAGTATTGAAATATTTGACAGGCGATCGCTGATTTTGTCTGATAATCTAAGATATTAGTATTCAGCTATTTCCTAGGAAAATCGTAAGAATTTCTACTCTCAACATCTCCTAAGTTATTAACTGAATAAGTCTGAGAAAATGACCCTTTAATTTACTTTTCTCAAGTGCTACTGGACATATACTTAACTTTGTTTTACTTCCATATTTTTAAGATAACTATAATTAAAGCGGATGACAATATCTTTTTTATATAAAAAATATTTATCAATGATAGGCAAAGCTGATCAAGCTAGCTCAAAAGCTTTGAGGGTATGCTTTTTTGAAATACATAGCACTACGCAAATAGGCTGGGATATAGACTAACGATGAATCTTAGACTAGGAAATCTTTTTCCAACTGTTCCCTGTTCCCTGTTCCCTATTCCCTGCTATATAATCTGAGGATATTTAGCTAAAATTTTGGCCAATTGCAGCTAAACAGTCTATCAGTGAGGAATAAATAATATAGATATGAATATTCTGGGAATTTCAGCTTATTACCACGACAGTGCCGCCGCCCTCGTATGTGATGGAAAAATTATCGCCGCCGCTCAAGAAGAAAGATTTTCTCGTAAAAAACACGATGCCAGATTTCCAAAAAATGCTATTTCTTATTGTCTGAAGGAAGCCAATATAGAATTACTTGATTTAGACCAAATAGTTTTTTATGACAAACCTTTAGTTAAATTCGAGCGACTTCTGGAAACTTATCTCAGTTATGCTCCTAAAGGTTTTCGCTCTTTTCTGATGGCAATGCCAATTTGGTTAAAAGAAAAATTATATCTGAAAACCGTTTTAAGAAAAGAATTCTCTACATTAGGTCAGTGTAAAGCATCCCATCTTCCCCAACTGATGTTTACCGAACATCATCAAGCTCATGCTGCTTCGGCATTTTTTCCGAGTCCCTTCGATCGCGCTGCGGTAATGTGTCTGGATGGAGTAGGTGAATGGGCGACTACTTCGGTTTGGTTGGGAGAAGGAAATAAACTGACTCCCCAGTGGGAAATTGATTTTCCTCATTCTTTGGGTTTGCTCTACTCGGCTTTTACTTATTACACAGGTTTCAAAGTCAACTCTGGGGAATACAAACTTATGGGTTTAGCTCCCTACGGAGAACCTAATTATGTAGATTTGATTTTAAATAATCTTATAGATTTAAAAGCTGATGGTACTTTCCGGTTGAATATGGAATATTTCAATTACACAACCGGGTTGACTATGACTAATCAGAAATTTGACAAATTGTTTGGCGGACCACCTCGCAAAGCTGAAACTAAAATTAGTCAACGAGAAATGGATATTGCTGCTTCTATTCAGAGAGTAACTGAGGAGGTAGTATTACGTCTGAGTCGAACGGTGCAAAAAGAACTAAATGCTGACTACCTTTGTTTGGCAGGGGGAGTTGCTCTCAATTGTGTGGCGAATGGCAAGATTTTACGGGAAGGAATTTTTAAAGATATTTGGATTCAACCTGCTGCGGGAGATGCTGGTGGAGCGTTGGGTGCTGCTTTAGCTATTTGGTACGAATATCACAACCAACCACGAGTAATAGAAAAAGTAGTTGAGAATATTCCAGAAAAGGAATTAATTTCTGTGGAGTCTGGAAATTCTGCTGTTTCTTTAGCAAAACCTCCCGTTTGTCTTGCTCCTAACGACATGATGCAGGGAGCTTATCTCGGACCGAAATTTGCAGATGAGGAAATTCGGGAATATCTGGATGCTATTCAGGGAAAATATGAATATTTGCCAGATACAGAATTAATGCCACGGTTAGCAGAAATTTTAGATAACGGCAATGTTGTCGGATGGTTTCAAGGTCGGATGGAATTCGGACCCCGTGCTTTGGGAGGGCGGTCTATTATTGGCGACCCCCGAAATCAAAAAATGCAGTCAGTGATGAATTTGAAGATTAAGTATCGGGAATCTTTCCGACCTTTTGCTCCTTCAGTTTTGGCAGAACGAGTTTCGGATTATTTTGAGATTGAACATTCTAGTCCTTATATGTTGTTAGTAGCTCCAGTGCAAGAGAATTTGTTAATTCCCATGACAGAAGAGCAAAAGCAGTTGTTTGGAATTGAGAAGTTGAACGTGCCGCGATCGGAAATTCCGGCAATTACTCATGTTGATTATTCGGCAAGAATTCAAACTATTCATCAGGAGACTAATCCTCGGTATTATGATTTGATTCGGCATTTTGAGAAATTGACGGGATGTGGAGTAATAGTGAATACATCTTTTAATGTGCGGGGGGAACCTATTGTTTGTACGCCGGAAGATGCTTATCGATGTTTTATGCGGACTGAGATGGATTATTTGGTGGTTGAGAATTTTTTGATGGCGAAGACTCAGCAGATTCCTTGGGAAAAGGATGAGTCTTGGAAAGAGGAGTTTGAACTGGATTAAAAGGGGTCAGCACTCAGCAGTTATCAGGGTGCGTTACATTTGATTAACGCACCATATACATCTTATTCAGTCTATTAAGCTGGCAGTTTTGGCTAGGGCGTTATACAATTAGATGGTTAGACGACTAACTCCTTTACTAGGCTTTTGTGTCTCGGTTGGGATAGTCTATTAATAATATTGTCTAGCAACCTTATGACTTTTTCAAACAAGAAATCTTTCGCCAACCGACGAAATCCCTTCTTTCAAGGAAAGTTTCCTACACTCGTCTTACTACTGGTTATGCTGGTTACTATCGGCTGTGAGGAAGAGGATAATCGAACAAGCACTTCTCAAAGTGATAAAAAGCCCTTGAATCCTGAAGAACTTGGCTATTACAAATATTTCAAGGAATCATGGGAAAATACTGCATATCAGTCAAATTCATTGCTTGATAATTATAAGTTATTTGAGAATAAACAGAATACTGGTCAAACAGAAGAAGCAAACAATCTAGAAAGAAAAGTCCAGAAGACATTTACTGCTTTAAAGCAAGATAGTGAAAAAAAATTGCAATCATTAGAATCCACTATTCCTCCTGACTCAATGAAAAGTTTCCACTCTGAATGGCTGAAATTATTACGAGGTTTAGAAAATGCCCAAACTCCTAATAATGAGTTAATTGATAACAGCCAAAGTTTTCTAGCAGCACATTCAAAATTTGAGAATAATTTTTCTGGTAGATCCGATGATGAGAAAGAGGATGGGGATGTTACAATAGTTTTCCAGCCAAATTTTATTCCAGTAGCAGTTTCTGCCAACCTTGAAAGTGGAAATTTTAATCTAGAGTTTACTCAAGGTATAAATACTCCTTTCGGAGAACTATCTCTAGAAGCATCTGGAAAAAAACCTATGAAAACAACAATATACAATTTGATTGTTATTCATAACAATAAGAAGCGCTATGTTTCTCTGGCTCAAGGTTATCAATTTTTTGTGCCTGTAAAATGTGGGGGAGTCACTGTGACGCCTGAACCTCCAGACACTATGATTGATTTGATTCTTGAAGTACGTGACTGTGGCTCTAAAAAAATAGCAAGTAAAACTAGTCCTGATGAAGTTGCTTCTAATCTTAATGAGGCAGTTGGTTCCGATATTAATAAGGAAGTTGATTCTAACCCTAATAAGTCAGTTGGTTCTGATGTTAAGCTGATTAATTCAAAAAGAGAGCCTGTTCAATTTATTCGAGATTATTACTCGAATATTAACAATCGGGAAATAGATAAATCCTGGGATATGTTAACTCCTCAGTTTCGAGGTCAAGCTCCCTCATCGCGTCAAGAGTTTTTTGATTGGTGGAGATCGGTTGATGAAGTTCAAATTAAGGAAGTAAATCTAGTTAGTAAAAATGAAGAAACTGCGATTGTAGAAGTAAAACCTTCTTATATTATTGGTGATAGATATAAAGAAGAAAAACTACTTCAATTGACCTTGGTATGGAGTAACACTTCCCAAGACTGGAAAATTAGAGCAAGTAAAACTGCTTCTAATACAGTTGGTTCCGATATTAATAAGGAAGTTGATTCTAACCTTAATAAGTCAGTTGGTTCTGATGTTAAGCTGATTAATTCAAAAAGAGAGCCTGTTCAATTTATTCGAGATTATTACTCGAATATTAACAATCGGGAAATAGATAAATCCTGGGATATGTTAACTCCTCAGTTTCGAGGTCAAGCTCCCTCATCGCGTCAAGAGTTTTTTGATTGGTGGAGATCGGTTGATGAAGTTCAAATTAAGGAAGTAAATCTAATTAGTAAAAATGAAGAAACTGCGATTGTAGAAGTAAAATCTTCTTATATTATTGGTGATAGATATAGAGAAGAAAGACCAATGCACTTGACCCTGGTATGGAGTAATGCTTCGCAAGACTGGAAAATTAGAGCACGTAAGAAACTTTGATTTATAATTAGGGAACTGCTGATTTTGTATGGTAGTTTTAGCTACTTTTTTTTCTGATTGGTACTTTAATCAGGCTGATGAAAGATGCTAATCTTACGGAAGACGATTTGAAAAAATGAGATTGTTTATAGTTTTCTTCAAAGTCTCTTTTGCTATCTAGTCTAACAATTCCGTGCAGCAGACGTTAGGCGAACGGCCGTTTAGCTAACGCACAACTTCGTTAACGCTGTGCTTTGCATATTTTGAAAATGAAGCTATACAACTTTCTAAGGCTTTTGGTACATCTGCCAAAAGTTGGCTCAACCAACAAACCCAATATGACCTCTGGCAAGCAGAAACAACGATTAGTGATATTGAGGTCAAACGTTTGTCTGCCATTTGATTTGCCTTTATCCAGTCTAATAATTCTGTGTAGCAAACAGCAGGGGCGAATGGCTATTCACCTCTGAGCTTTGCAATGTTACCTTTCAGCAAATTGACAAATTGACAATTTTGTGGTAGAAAAAAAGGAAAATTGTAGTAGGTAAGCGATCGCTCCACCCTTCCCGGGGTTTGAGTAGCAACTGTACAGAAAACCACGCTAAGGCTGTATTTATTTCCAGATATACCTTTCAGACCTCTGTGACTGATGGACAGAAAATATCCATCACTTTACCACAACTCCAAATCTGCTAGTTCATCTTCAGCTTCAGCATCGCGCAATGGTCGCATTGCTCCATCCTTCAGTTCTTCAGGTAAATTAAACTGATAACGGCCCAACATATTGATGTGAGAATATAGCAAAGGGGATAAACGAGCTAAATCATCATCTTTAAGAACCCAACCTTCAGAACGTAGCTGATTCAGAGCTGAATCCATATAACAAGTATTCCACAAAACCAATACATTAACCACCAACCCTAACGTTCCTAACTGTTCTTCTTGACCTTCGCGGTAACGCTGACGTACCTCCCCACGACGACCATAAAACAAAGCTCTTGCTAAACTATGACGACTTTCACCACGATTGAGTTGGGTTAAAATGCGACGACGATAAGCCTCATCATCTACATAATTCAGTAAATACAAAGTTTTCGTAATTTTGCCTAATTCTCCAATAGCTTTAGCAATAGTAGAAGGTTTCTTTCCTCGATGTAAAGCACGCATAATTTCCATTGCACTAACTGTCCCTAGTCTCAACGAACCAGCTATCCGTAAGATATCATCCCAATTCTCTTCAATTAATTCAACTTTAACTGTAAATCTAGCCAATTTATCAAGACAACCATAATCCGCGCTACTATCTAATCGCCAAAAACGTGCCTCCCCTGCATCCGCTAGACGAGGAGAGAATTGATAACCCAATAGCCAGAACAAACCAAAAATCACATCGCTGTATCCAGAAGTATCAGTCATTAGTTCTCTAGGACGTAGACTGGTTTGCTGTTCTAATAATCCTACCAATACCACTAACGAGTCTCTCAAAGTCCCTGGAATGACTACACCATGAAAGCCAGTAAACTGGTTAGAAGTGTAATTATAGTAGGTGATTCCGCGACCCCCCTTAAAATATTTACTGTTCGCTCCTGCATTGAGAGTACGCACGGGAACAACAAATCGCATTCCATCAGCAGAAGCAACTTCACCTCCACCCCAACTTTTGACCAGTGGAATTTTCCTTTGAGCTTCAACTAACCGTGCATTAGCTTGAATGATGGTTTCAGGGCGAAAGTAATTCTGTTCTACCCAAGATAACCGTCCTCTGGTAAGAGCAGAAATTCCTTTCCTTACAAGGGGTGAGAGTCCAATATTACAACCCTGAGCAATAAGTATGGCACAAATACTAATCTCAAGGTCACTAACTCTAGCAAAGCTTTCATTGAGATGAGTGAATTCTTCCATAAACCCCGTCTTGGCATTAATTTCGAGTAAGACTTCGGGTAAATCAACTAGGGGTAATAATGATTCTACCTTTTCCTTAAGTTTTAGATAACTCTCTGGTTCATCTAATTTATCCAGATTGCTAATAGTGAGAGAATATTTGCCTTTTTTGTCCACCTCAATTCTGACTTCTGAATTTGTGGGCAAATTTTCTGCTGTTTTAGAGTAAGCTTGGTTTAATTGTTCTTGCAAGACTTTCAGTTCTGGTTCTGGTTGACAATTGAGATTTAGGGTACGACAAACTGAAGCCCTAGCTTCCAACCAAGCCTTACCTTGTAGTAGTTTAGCACGAGGATTACTCCATCGCTCTCCCACCGAAACAAATAAATCGCGACGACGTAACCCTTCTAATATCTGCTCAAGAACGCAGAAAGTATAGGCATGACGGTCAATACTACCATCTTCAGTCACCACCCAATTCATCCACTTTTTAGGCACTATTTTTAAAAGAGCTTTAAAACGAATTGGTGGAATTTGGCTCACATCTAATTTACTAACACCTAGAGAACGAATTTTCACCAATCGATTCAATGCGTTAACTAAGGCAGGTCCACTACTACGGGTAGGTGATTTTCTTAGTTGTTCGAGGGGAGTTGATTTAGCTTTTTCATCTACCACAATTAGAGCTTCTAACTGCTCAATTTGCTTCCAATTGGGTAATTTTGAGAGAATTTTCCAAGTGCGGTGAGCTACTCTTTCCCTAACTGTTGAGATTAAGCGAGATAGTACCGTAACTCCTGGTAGTAAAATTTTCAGCTCAACTAATCTGGCTGTGGTTAAGTCGAACATCATTGAAGGACTTTCTCCACTGCTCCAAGCTCTTTGATACAACCAACGTACTAAACGCCAATGTGCAGGCTGAGAGTTGAAATCACGATAGCCATAACATTTCTTGATAATTAGAGTATGTTCCCAATGGGTATTAAAACGAACCAAGTATTTTGAGAGACAATCTACATCCTCAATTTTAAGTTGAGCTGCTAAATAGTTTACCACTCCCGGAGGAACATCTATGGGGTTAGTCAAAAAAGTCCCCAAAAAGCGAACTGTACATAATTGGATGGCAAAACCCAAACGATTGTAATCACCACGGCGTTTTTGAACTAACTTTTTGGCCGTATCGTCAAGATAAAAGTAATTAGCTAGCTGAACTTTGGTTGGCTCACCTACATAACGTCCGTAACTATCTTGTTGTTCCGATGTAAGAAATCGAGATGACACAATCAATAATTGAATACTGTACCAAATAAACTATAGTCTATTTGGTACAATAAAAAGTAACGATACCATCATGGTTTCAGTCCTCTATTTTCAGAGGGGTTTAATATCATGTCCGGTAGCATCGTTTGTGTATAATAGAATGAGGAGAAAAATAATTC
>NZ_JBNHEP010000075.1:126-744 GCF_050015995.1 Dapis brunnea BLCC-M229
CAGGGAAATAGGCAACCGTTCTGGGGAGGGTATGGCTTTGGGGAATTTGGGTATTACTTACCATTCCCTAGGAGAATATGACAAAGCTATCGAGTATTTTCAGCAGGATTTACAAATAGCCAGGGAAATAGGCAACCGTTCTGGGGAGGGTATGGCTTTGGGGAATTTGGGTATTTCTTACAGCTCCCTAGGAAAACATAACAAAGCCATAGAGTACCATCAGCAGTATTTACAAATAGCAAGGGAAATAGGCAACCGTTCTGGGGAGGGTATTGCTCTATTAAACTGGGGAGAGACTCTGCTCAAGTTAGAAAAGTATGCCGAATCTCTACAATACTCACAAGCAGCATTAGAGATATTTCACCAGATAGGAAAGCGTCATTACCAAGCAATGGTTCTCCAGAACATAGCAGAAACCTATCAACACTTAGGAAATTTAGATGCAGCACGACAGTATTGCGATGAGGCGATCGCTATTTTTACAGAATTAGGAGTGCCAGAATTGAAAGAATGTCAGGAATTGCTTGAGGAAATTCAAAAGTTAAAAGCCTGAAAGGTTGCGAGGCGACAGCCGTGGCAATCTCAAAGTCAAAAGTAAGAATGTCTGCAAACGGAATT
>NZ_JBNHEP010000075.1:844-40417 GCF_050015995.1 Dapis brunnea BLCC-M229
CAAAAGTTGAAGTAGGGGCAAGACACAGATTTGGCCACGGATGCACGGATGGTGAGTTATATTGTCTCAAAAGTAAGAATGTCTGCCAACGGAATTCAAAAGTTGAAGTAGGGGCAAGACACAGATTTGGCCACGGATGCACGGATGGTGAATTATATTGTCTCTGGTAGGTAGTAGTAGGGAAAATTGTGGGTAAGGAGCGAGTAACCACCGAAGACCTCTCCCCCAACCCCTCTCCTGCAAGGAGAGGGGAGTTTCTCCCCCTTCCCTTGCAGGGAAGGGGGTTGGGGGGTTAGGTTTTTCCACCCACATCATCGGGGTTTGGAGACCAAACCCCTACCAAAATTCGAGTTTTTCCAATATTGATGGTAAAATCTTATTCTCCAAAAAACTAGTCCTCTGCACAGAAGAGCGATCGCTAAATTATTTGCTAAAATTAGATAAGTTCAATGTCACATTCATATTATTATGGTAAACTACGACCAACTACTCAACCTACCATCAAGTGACGAATTACCAGATTCAGACGACAAACCCGTGGATCACGAAATACAAATTCTAATTCCTAACCTGCTAATGTTAATTTTAAATCAGTTATGGAGCGATCGCTATGATTGGTTTTTTGGCGTGAATATGGGAATATTCCATACCACAGGGTCAAATCCTAGAGTTGCTATAGTTCCTGATGGTTTCCTCAGTCTGGGAGTTCCACGACTCAAAAATAATAAATTGCGATCCTCCTATGTTCTTTGGGAGGAAAATTATGTTGTTCCAATATTCGTATTGGAAATTGTTTCTAAAACTTATGGGGGTGAATACGATGAAAAAATGATTGATTACGCTCGGTTGGGAGTATTGTATTATATTATCTATAACCCAGATTATTCCAAGCGAGATCAACATGAGCGTTTTGAGGTGTATTACTTGGTAGATGGAGCATACCAACGTTTAAAAGGAAATCCCGTGTGGATGCCAGAAATTGGTCTGGGGATAGGAACTGAAGTTGGTAACCATTACCGTTCCGAACAAGAGTGGTTGTATTGGTATGACTCTGAAGGGAATAGGTTTATGACTCCAGAAGAGGAAGCACTTCAGCAGCGACAACGAGCTGAACAACTCGAACAAATGTTGCGTTCCCTTGGTGTAGATCCAGAACAGTTGTAGTTATATAGCATTCAGCATTCAGCTTTAGTGTAATAACTGTAGTAGGGTGTCTAGACTAACATTGTGGATAAAACTTCCCCCCTCTCCTTGCAGGAGAGGGGTTGGGGGAGAGGTCTTCATTAACTCGCTCTTTACCCAAATTTTCAAGCTAGACGTGCTATACCGTTGCACTGAAGTCAGAAGTCAGAAGTTAGATTCTATCGACTAAAAAGTTTAATAATATCATAGTTTTACACATAGGACTTACGCAAAATATCAAATTATACACCACTTGTAGGGGCGATTCGCGTAATTAGGAGCATTCCGTAGGAAATCGCCCCTACTAGAGTGGTTCTGCGTAAATCCTGACAATTATTTGACATTATTCTAAATTCTGCGTAGCGCTATAATTGCTAATTTTTTCCTAACTTTAACCTTTCTTGCTCTGGCAAATTCTCTGCCAAAATACTAATATTTTCCACTGGAATATTAATTTTAACTTTCTCACCAATAGCATATTGATTCAGATGAAAAGGATTAATATTTTGCCTACGGATAACTATCTTAGTTTTGTCAGTTAAACGCACAACATAACGAGTATCTGTACCAATATAAACCAGATTTTCTATTATTCCCGAAAAATCAAATTCTGCTGTCAAAGTTGGCGGAGAGATTTCTATTTTTTCGGGTCTCACAACTAAGGTAATAATTGTATCTATTGGAAAATGACGAACGGAGGGTATTAATAAAGGCAAATCTTCATCTATTAATACCAAACTTTTATTCTCTTGATGTGCAGTTATTCGCCCAGTTAAAAAATTACTTTCCCCAATAAATTCAGCCACAAAACGAGTTTTTGGTCGTTCATAAATCTCCACCGGAGTTCCTACTTGTAAAACTTCTCCTTGGTGCATAACTGCTATTCGGTCAGACATAGTTAAAGCTTCTTCTTGGTCGTGAGTAACATAGATAAAAGTAATACCTAACCTTTGCTGCATTTGTTTTAATTCCAACTGCATTTCTTTGCGCAATTTCAAATCTAAAGCACCCAAAGGTTCATCAAATAATAATACTGCTGGTTGTTTAACTAATGCTCTTGCCAAAGCTACTCTTTGTTGTTGCCCACCAGATAATTGTCGGGGATAACGTTTCTGCATATCTATTAATTTTACTTGAGCTAAAGTATCAGTTACCCGACTATTTATTTCTGGGCGCGGGAGATTTTCCATTTCTAATCCAAAGGCAATATTTTCTGCCACTGTGAGATGGGGAAATAAAGCATAATTCTGAAAAACTGTATTGACTGGTCGATGAAATGGCGGACTATTTCCCATTAGTTTGTTTTGAATATAAATTTCTCCAGACGTGGGAATTTCAAAACCAGCTATCATTCTTAATGTCGTAGTTTTACCACATCCAGAAGGACCAAGTATGGAAAAAAATTCAGATTTTTTTATCTGGAGATTGATATTATTTACAGCGATAAATTTTTTTTGATTTTGACTAGGGAATATTTTGGCAATATTGACGAGATTGACTGCTATATTTTCCATTTAGGAGTAAGTTATACTTTCTGATTATTTAATTTAGATAGATAATAGCTAAGATGGTATTATCTATCAGTTTTTTTTATTTTTCTCTACCTGTTAATAAGTAAGCATTCAGCAAACAGCTTTTGAAGGAATAAAGCAACTATCGGGATGGCATTTAGCTACCTGGCAGTCACTGCTTCAGCAATGAGTAATTAATAATTAATAATTACTTCTAAAGTTAGGGAAGGAGACTTTAGCAGTAAGTTTTACCAAAAAAAAGGTCTAAAGCCTCCCCTTTTAAGGGGATAAAAAAAGAGAATATTCCTTATTTCAATCCTCTGGGTTCAGCCAGAGGTACTGATAACTGATAACTGATAACTGATAACTGAAATAACCCTCTCCAAAATTAATAGCTGATGGCTGTTTGCGTAGCATTCTATAGGAAATGCTGACGTTAATCAAATGAAGACCTCTTTAACTCCCACTTCAAAAAAGAGTTTTAGGAGTTCCTAACAAGGGTATAGATTTCAAGGGGAAGATAGGAAGGTTAGGTATTACCCAAAATTTTAGTCTAGACGAGCTACTATGTCTAGATTTAATATGCCTTTAACAAACAGTCTCTCATTAATTAATAATGCAGTTGCTTAAAGAAAAATATCAATTTTATCTCTTAGTTCCTCCTTTCAGAAGCAACAGAACTATAGCAATCCTAAATTGGTTGTGAGAATTTTTCTAATAGTTGATTTGAACTGGAAACATGACTAAATTATGACTCCTAAATATCTCCAAAATATTACAACTTAAATAGGATTGCTATAAAAGAGATTTAGTATTAATTGTTATCAATAAACTTAGCGATCGCTTCCTTAACTAACATCTGATTTGGTTGGTTAGAAATTTCTGTATAATTAACTTTGCCATGGTTTAAAAAAGATTCAGAATATTGAATAAGTCGCTGAATATTTTCTGGTCTGGCATCATCAATAGCATTATTAGTTCCAGTTAATTGAAACTGTAAACGTAAATAACATTTTGGATTACTAATACCCAAGATTTGTTCTGCCACTAAATTGTCAGCTCCCGCTTGACCATTAAGTGTTAAACTGAACAAAGGAATTGCCCATTCAGACAAACCCCATCCTACAATTTTTTCAAATGTGTAAGCATTAGTAGTTTCACCTGTGCCAATAGAAATTACAGAAATTTCTTCTAGTTTATGACCTAGTTTAATAGCGTAACCAACTGCAGCTAAAGTAGGATTATTTGCTGCCACACCCCCATCAATATATGGATAGCTTTTGTCTTGACCTTTTAATTCATAAGGTGGAAAATAAGTAGGTGCAGATGCAGAGGAAACACATATTTCCCAGAGAGGAATATCAGAGTACCATAGAGAATCTTGATTAACAAAAAAACTTGGGTCGTCTTGATACATATTATAAGCAACTATCAAAATATTAGGTTTAACCACATCCTTAATTTTGATTGGTACTTGATTTTTAACTAGATACTTTTGCATCACATTAATTAGACCTTGATTGGAGAATTTAGGAGCAGAAAGTCCATATTTAGCAATTAAGGGTAATCTTTTTCTAGACCAGCGAGTTTGATATGGAAAAATTTCTAGTGTTTCGTTTTTATAAAGGTTGAGAACTTGATTACTATCCATTCCAGAAACAACTGCTCCAGCAATTAAAGAACCTGTGGAAGTACCAGCAACTAAATCAAAATATTCTTGTAAAGACTGACCTTTATTTTCTTGAATTTGTTGTTCAACTTTTTGAAGTATTCGAGCAGCCATTACCCCACGAACTCCACCACCGTCTAAGCTTAGAATTTTGAAAGTCATAATTGTATTTTCCTGAATATTCTCATTGAACTATTATACCAATTTCACAAATGTTTGTTGCATAAGGTAGAAGGCTTTAGTTATCTAAGAGAGAAGGCTTTAGTTATCTAGGAGAGAAGGAAGACATATTGAATAAAAAAAGAAAAAAATGATAGAGATATAGCAATCATATTTAAGTTATAAGATTTTATACCATGTCCGGATAATTAGTGATAAAAACACTTTTTTATCCTGATACATTCTTTTCTCCTGACTCCTGAATTCTGTCTCCTGAGGACTCCCTAATTATTTATAACTGTTCAACCGGATATGATATTAGTGGTAATTAGGAGTCAGGAGTCAGAATATAAAAGGATTTTGATTTATCTTAATTGTTCTTAAATTCTCTCAAAATCATTTCTGATTGCTATGGCTGTCTAAAATTCATTTGAGAAGGTCTTTTTAAGCATCTCTGATAGAGATGCACTTTTTGTAGCATTCTTTTTTAAAACTGGTATTAGATTATATCCTGAAAAAAAGAAGGAAAAGCAGACGAAATAATTTGGCATCTATAACGTAGAAGTTGAGGGCAAAATTTTGTTTATACTTAGGAGTGGATAATCAAGAGACTTATACTTAGGATAAATCTCTCTTTATAGCAATTCCTATCTCTGAATGAGGTACAAAATTCCTTGATTTTAAGAAGTAGGTAGGGACGTTGTATGCAACGTCCGTATATAGTAGTAATTCGGGAAACAGGGAATAGAAAAGAATAGAAAAGAATAGAAACAACTGTACCTCAGTAACCTGAGAAACCCTATTATTTAAAAATAATATTAGACCTCTTAAAAAATCAGAAATCAAATCAATTATTATCCATAAATTATTAATTACCGAATTATTAATTATTAATAATTGATAATTAAATAATTCATGCCTTGAAGCCTCCCCTTGGATAGGGGAAAAAGCGGTCGTTTGCGGAGCAGTCCGTCAGGATGGGATGGCGAGGTCTCCTCGCCATATCCAATCGACCAAGAGAGCGGTCGTTTGCGGAGCAGTCCGTCAGGATGGGATGGCGAGGTCTCCCGCTCTTTCAGAGCCGCTGCGCTTTTCATGTCGGCTCTTAGCCGAAACGCCATATCCAATCGACCAAGAGAAAAGAAATAATATTTCTTTATATTCAATCCTCTCGGTTTTAACCAGAGGTAATTATCAATTATCCATATCAATTATCCATTATCCATTATTAATTAATGAATTATCCCTATTTCTAGGACTATTTCATTCTAGTAAAAGGCATGGGGGAGATTAGTTTGGAAGGTGTGGGTCGGCGGGATATATGAGAACATGGAACCCCCAAAGAGTTAATACCATTTTCAAAAATTATTGTTACATTCACGACCAAGGGAACACTTAACTGGGAAATAAAAACATAATAAATCAAGAATAAAAAAGGTTTAATTTTTAGAATTTATGGGATTTATCAATTTTTTATTGTAGGCATAAATCACATGCTTAAGATGTAACAGCCTATGCATAAATTTGGTATAATTCAACCCCTCTGGTTGTAGTTTCTCCCCACACTTCCCACACTTCCCACACCTACCCTATTCCCTCTTTTTTGAAAATGTCTATTTACCAACTCCTAATTTAACTTCTGTCCAAGCTTCATCATATAAAATTGTTGCTTGACCAAGGTCTTGAATATAGTTAAGTTTGGCAAATAATTCTGGTGGTGGATAAATAGCATAATTATTCAGGTCAGCAGCTTCGATTAAACCTTGATCTTTTGCTGCTTGGTTTGGGGTAGCATACTTAATAAAATTAGATATTTTTGCTCCTATTTCTGGTTCAAGAATAAAGTTAATAAATTTTTCTGCCAGCTCTTTATTTCTACTTCTTTTGAGAATAACCATATTATCAGTTAAGAGAATACTTCCCTCTTTGGGAATAGAATAACGAAGGTTAGGATTTTCTTTCATAACTTGGAAAATATCCCCACTCCATTCACAGGTTAAATCTACCTCTCCTTGGTCTAATAAGTTTTGACCAGTATCCGGCGCAAAAGCAGCGATCGCCTGTTTATTTTTAATCAAAAAATCTCTCGCTTCAGTAATTTCTTTAGGGTTAGTTGTATTGGGGTTATAACCAAGAGAAATTAAAGCAATAGAAAAGGTACTACGCATATCATCTAATAAGGATACTCTCCCCTTAAATTTATCGTCAAACATGGTTGACCAACTATTAATTTTACCCCCTGTTGCTTTAATGTTATAACCTATTCCCATTGTGCCCCATTGGTAAGCCACACTATATTTATTTCCCGGATCATATGGAGGGTTAATAAATTTATCATTGAGATTTTTTATATTAGGAATATTTTCTTGATTTAGTTCCTCTAGTAGTCCTTCAGATGCCATAATTTTTACCATATAATCAGCGGGAAAAGCTACATCATAACCAGGATTTCCAGGTTTGATTTTGGCATAGAGGTCTTCATTGCTTTCATAAGTATCGTATTGAATTTTGACATTAAATTTATTCTCAAATTCAGTAATTACTTCAGGTGCAATATATGTAGACCAATTGTATATACTCAGAACATTATTGGCTGAAGTATTGGGATTATTACTACAAGCAATAGGGAAAATTAAGGCAATGCTAAATAGCAACAAAAAAGTGATTATTTTTTTCATAAGTACCTGGACAGAATTAATTTAATATTTTGGCGGTGGTAGGCAAGATTCAACAATTAATAATTAACAATTAATAATTATTAATTACCTTTTCTTATAAAGAAGAAGATTGGGCTAAAAGGAATTTTGTTCTTCTCTTGGTCGATTGGATATGGCGCAATTCGGAGCGGCTCTGCAAGAGCGTGGAAGCTCGCCATCCCATCCTAGGTAATGCTCCGCAAACGACCGCTGTCTTGGTCGATTGGATATGGCGAGGAGACCTCGCCATCCCATCCTGACGGACTGCTCCACAAACGACCGCTTTTTCTCCATGAATGGAGAGGCTTTATACCTGAATTTTTGGCGTTGGTCAATGCGTAATGCTTTTGTCTCAAATATCTATGAAAAAAATATAGTTGTACGATTCATAAATATTGAAGAGCATTACCTAATAACCAACCCCGAATTTTTTGGTAAATAGGTAAGAGGTAAAGGGAATATAACCGATTAGTAAATAAATGGCAAATACACAAATAATTTTGTCTACCTACTTAGTTATATCAATGGTGATAAATGTTTTTTACAAATGGTAGGGATGTTGCATGCAACGTCCCTAAGTCCGAGGGAAGAAGGCTTTGGTTATCTAGGAGAGACCGAAGTTGGAGTAAATATTGAAAAAAAAGGAAAAATGATAAATATAGCTGTCTAAAATGAAACGGTTCAGATAAGACTAAAACTCATAAAGTATGGAATCATTAGAGTAGCTCTTCAGATTACAGAACTCCCCAAAAAATCCTGTATCGCTCTATAGATTCATCTACTTTCCTTTTTCCTTTTTCCTTATTCCCTCTTCCTTTTTTTTTCAATAATTTTAGGCGTTTTTTTCATTCCCCAATTTATCAATAAAAAGAGAAGATACCACCAACATTAAAGAAGCCACTAACATCAAAGTTGATATAGCATTAATAGCTGGAGTTACCGAAAATTTAATCATACCATAAACGAATAATGGTAATGTTGTTGAACCGACTCCGGCAGTGAAAAAAGTAATCACAAAATCATCCAATGACAAGGTAAAAGCTAACAAAGCAGCACTAAAAATTCCCGGCCAAATTAAAGGTAAAGTAACCCGAAAAAAAGTTCGCCATTCATTAGCACCTAAGTCTAAAGCTGCTTCCTCCAAAGCAGGGTCAAGTTGAGCGACTCGCGCTCTGACAGTTACAACAACGAAAGAGATACTAAATACTATATGACCAATAATTACTGTCGGTAAACCTAATACTAAACGAATACCTAAAATATTTTCGATTAGCTGAAACCCCAAAGAAAAGAAAACTAATAAAGAAATACCAATAGTAATTTCGGGAATAATTATCGGCAAAAAAAGTATTGCCTCTAAAACATTACGTCCAGGAAAACGAAAACGTTCTAATGCTAAAGCAATCATAGTACCAAAAATTGTTGCTAGTAATGTGGAAATTGTTGCTACAAAAAGACTATTTTTCAGGGCATCCCAAATCATCACATCGCTAATCGTATTATCAGCAACTCCTTGTAATAAATTGCCATACCATTTTAAAGTAAAACCTCGCCATACAGCATTAAAACGAGAATCATTAAAAGAGTAAATTACTAAGATAAAAATAGGTAGATAAAGAAAGGCAAAACCCAAGGTCGCATTTAGCCATAAACCAAATTTGCCAAGAGAACGAATGAGTAAATCAATTTGTTTCATTTTCAAAAGGGAATAGGGAATAGGGAATAGGGAATAGGGAATAGGGAAGAAAGAAGAAGGAGTGAATATTGAAAAAAAGAGAAATTAATAATAGAAATATCTGTCTGAAATAAATTGGAGTAGCTTTTTTCAATAAGAAGTAGAAAGGTGTGAATCAACGTCACTATGTAGCAAAATTTTAAAGCAGTTTAAACCCTTGAGATTGCTTCCTTCCACTCCGTTCCAGTCGCAATGACGTATTTGTAAATTTTTTCACCTACCTACTTACTATGTCCGGCTAATTAGTCATAAAAAAAATTATCATCATGCAAATTTATCCCTACTCCCTACTCCCTACTCCCTGCTCACTTATTTTTCTGTTCCGAGATGCCGAAATAGATAATAACTGGAATTAATACAATCATCATCAAAGCAATTGATAATGCTGAACCAAACGGCCAATTTCTAGCTTTAAGAAATTGATTTTGAATCAGATTTCCCACCATCATAGTTTTTGCGCCACCTAAAATATCAGGAGTAATAAAAGCACCAAATGCTGGAATAAAAACCAGTAAACAACCTGCAATTATGCCTCGCATTGTTAATGGTAAAACTACACGAAAAAAGGTTCGTAAATCATTAGCGCCTAAATCTTGAGCAGCTTCTAACAAAGAAAAATTAAAGCGTTCAATTGTAGCATATAAAGGTAAAATCATAAATGGTAAGTAGCCATAAACCAAACCAATAATCACAGCAAAGGGTGTAAATAAAAGAGTCAAAGGTTCGTCTGCAATCTGCAAACTCTGTAAGACAATATTAAATACTCCTTCAGTCCGAAGTAAGACTATCCAAGCATAAGTACGCACTAAAAAATTAGTCCAAAAAGGAATGATAACTAGGATCAATAAAACATTACGCCAAGGTGGTCTAATGGTAGCAATAAAATATGCTAAGGGGTAGCCAATTAATAAACACATTATAGTTGTAATTAAAGCCAGGAATAAAGACCGCCAAAATATTCCCCAGTATATTCCTTGAGCTAGTCGTTGATAGTTATCTAGAGTAAATTGCCAAATAACACCACCATAAGTACCTCGTTCTAAGAAGCTATAAATTAAAACAATTACTAAAGGGAGAATGAAGAAAATTAATAGCCAGATAGTCCCCGGAAATAGGAGAACTAATAAATTTTTTAGTTGACGGTTTTTAATATTTGATGTAGACTGTTTTTCCTGGGGTTGCCACATATTAATTAGCTAATAAATCAGAGATTATAATTATCAGATTGATGTTTATTTGTCAATCAGTGAAATTAAAATCATGGCAGTCATTGTTGAGTAGATTTAGGTTTAACAAAAGGATTAATCTTTCTACTAATAACCTTTCTATTGAGTCATGGTAAATTAGTATCAGTCAAATATATAGCAATCTGCGCATTGGTTGTGACAATTTTTATAATAGTTAATTTAAACTGAAAACATGAGTAAATTCTGACTCCTGACTCCTGACTCCTGTAAGGGCAAACGGCCGTTTTGCTCCGCAACATGAAACACCCCTACCACCAAAATATTACAACGTTTTATAGGATTGCTATAGTTTTTTTGTTTTGGATTGAATCGTCACTTTCAGGTAAAAATATATCTACTTGACAAAGATGGAAAATCACTATAGCAGTCCTATTTTGGTTATGAAAAAAATCTCTTGGGATGAGGTAACAGGGAACAGGGAACAGGGGTAAAAGTTTCAGAGTTTTAATGTATTTTTTGATTTTTGACAAATCATTTATAATTCCTACATCACTGGTTTGTGCTAAGATTACACCTTTTTCTACTTGAGGGATACTATCAAATAGTAGCGATTATAGAGATTAGTCAACTTTTATATATTGACAAAATAACAATTTTGTGAATATGAGCTTAAACCCTGAGATTATACTACTCAAGATGTCAAAACTTGTTAACTTTTATATATTGACAAATAGAAATATTTATATATATATGGCTCCTCAGTGTTTTCATCGTCAAGTTAATCATACTATTTTAAAGAATATGTAAAATTACTAAGATTTTATTTAAAGATTTAATGAAGATATAGAGTTTTTTTTCAAAATGAAATATATCAACTTTTATATATTTTCATCCTGAAAATTAATTGGCATGATTGTATAAGATAAATGTCAAAGCTTTAGCAATCAAAGATAACCTAGCTTCAGTCAAAAAATATGAAAAAATTAAGTGAAAATAACCAGGAAAGTATTTGGAAACAAAATATAGTTAAAACTAAAAGAAAAGGATATTTTAGAAATATACAAGAAGTAAAAGTTGTAGCAACAGTAGCAAATATTGCTCAAGAATCATCTGCATCAAAATCTTTTACATCAAAGGTTTGGGTAGCTTATACTTCCATATAAAGACAATATTACGTTGAGCAGAGTGGGCAAAAAATCTGCCGATCGTAGAAAAATTAATTACTATCAAAGTTTCCAAATTTTTTTGGAAACTTTTTTTATTAAGTCTGTTATTTGGGGTATGACAAAACAAAATTTATTGATGGACGGGAATCCCGCGCTGTACCGCAGGTCAGCGTCGGGAGGATGTCAATATAATTAAGTAGCATTACGTAATTAATTGCAGACCTCTATTCTCTGTAATGCCTATAGAATAAAGGTTTTAGTATTGCTCAAATTGGAATTAATTTTGTGTACCCACTTAACAAAATATCATTAAATAAATGAATAAAAAAACTTGTCTTTTCCAACCCAATGAATTGAGCATACATTGTACATAAGAGAGTGAATACACAAGCAAAGATTAAGGTAGCGTATTGGCTTAATATTCGGTATGTTCGGTGGGTTATACCAAATTAATAAATGTTTGCTACAAATAGTTAGGCTATTTCTTAGAAGTCAGGTAGGGGAGCCGTCCGTAGGGCGACCTACAGGATAAAGGAGTCAGAATGAATAAATTTAATATCATTTTTTATGTCGTAATTTCTCTTTTTCATCAAATAGACATTTTCGATCGAGTCTTTTAATACTGCTTATTATTCGTAACATTCTTTTTTTTTCATCCATGGTATTATACCGTTTCACGGCAGTTAAAAGTCAACCCCCCTTTCCCCTCTAAGGGAGGAAGTCAAAAGTCATGTATTAAGATTTCATCGGCTCAAAACTTTGACGCGCTCAGTAATTTCAGGAAATTATTTCAGCTCTAAAGTTTGAAACTATTTGTGCCATCTTTTAAAGTGAATTGGTATTACCGCAGACAATTAAAAGTTTGGTGAGTTACCATAAGTGTTGATGCCTTTTTCTGTTGGCAACAGCGGTTTTGCTCCGCAACATGAATAGCGGAGCTTTGCTTTAGCAAAACCCACCCTATGGCAGGGTTTATATTCCTTTAACAAACAGTCTCTAATATTGACTATATTCAAGAATTGATAATTGATAATGCATAATTGATAATTACCTCTCCCTAAAACCGATTGGATTGAGACAAGGGAAGAAATTTTTGACTTTTTCTTCTTAAAAGAAGAGGCTTTTAACCTGAAATTAAGTAATTATCAATTGTCAATTTTCAATTATTAATTGGTAAGTACCTGTTCATACATAAAGTTAACTTTTTATTAGGAGTAGTCAGGAGTAAGAATAGTTAGGAAAAATTTACTTCCTACAGTTACTTTACATTTGATTTTTCCTACCTACTTAAATATCTAATTATCAGTCATCAGGTATCAGTTAATTTTAACTTTTTCAACCTCTAAGTTTGGCAACTACCACTATAGCAATCCGCGCATTGGTTGTGAAAATTTTTATAATAGTTAATTTGAACTAAAAACCTTGAAAATTATGACTCCTGACTCCTGACTCCTAACTGCCACCAAAATATTACAACTTAAATATAGCAATTCCCAAAGTTATGAGGTACAGTTTTTTTTCTTCTTTTCTGTTCCCAGTTAAGTGTTCCCAGTTAAGTGTTCCCTCAAACCTAAAATTTTTTACCTCACCAGTATGGGAATTGCTATAGGATTGCTATATATTTTTAAAATTAGTAATTCAGGAATTTTGGCGGGTTTGAATCCACCACTGCTATACCTTAAACTTCGCCCTTAATAGGGGGGTTTTGATAACTCTTAACTGTTAACTGTTTCAAGTTTTTGCCTGTAGCAGTGTAAATTAAAATACATGAGGGAAGAGTAATGTTATTTTCAAACTAGGAGAATCTCCAAGTTTGTATAAGTTTCTAAGAGTGGCATAGTTAGGATGACAGACATCGAATCAATATCATTATTTACTGAAGAATTGGTAAGAGTTAAGACAGGCAAATCTCTGTCAGACATTGAAAGGGAAGTTCTCAGAGAATCCTTATGTGGCAAAACCTACAGTCAAATAGCCTCAGAATTGGATTACTCAAGAGATTATATTAGTCAAAATGTAGCTCCTAAATTATGGAAGCTACTTAGTATTATCCTGAAAGAAAAAATTAGCAAAAATAACTGCCGTTCGGTACTAGAAAGAAAAATAATTATCTATCAAGGAAGTAGAAAGGAAACTACAAAGACAGGTTTAATTAATCTAAATACAATCAAATATTCAGAAAAATTAGACATTAATGATTGTAAACTACTTGATGGTAGAGTTCCTATGGGTTCTCCTTATTATATAGAACGTGCTGAAGAATTAATCTGTTATTTAGAAATTAATAAACCAGGAGGATTTCTCCGCATCAAAGGACCTAGACAAATGGGAAAAACTTCTCTATTAATGAGAATCATCACCTATGCTACAAAACAGCAATATAAAACACTTCGATTAAGTTTACAAAGAGTAGATAGTACAGTAAGCAAAGATATAAATAAATTTTTAAGATGGTTCTGTGCTAATGCAACTAGAAAACTACAACTAGAATCAAAATTGAATGAATATTGGGACGAAGATATTGGTAGTATAGAAAGCTGCACTTTCTATTTTCAAGACTATCTCCTATCTATAATAGATAGTCCTATAGTTTTAGCAATAGATGAAGTAGATTATATTTTTCAGTTTCCGGAAATAGCCAATGATTTGTTGTCAATGTTAAATTCTTGGTATGGAGAAGCTAAGGAATTTAAACTCTGGCAAAAACTGCGGATAGTGTTAGTACAATCCACAGAAGTTTATATTAGAATGAATATTAATAAATCACCATTTAATATGGGGATCGCTATAGATTTATCACCATTTACTTTAGAGCAAACCCAAGAATTAGCACAACGTTATCAAATCGAATTATTGCCAGCAGAACAAAAGAAATTAATGCGATTAGTGGGTGGTCATCCCTATCTAATTAACACTACTTTTTATCATATAAAATGTCATGATGCTAGCTTAGAAAGCTTAATCGAAACAGCCGCGACAGACACAGGTATTTATAGTGACCATTTACATCGACATTTACAAAATCTCCAACAATATCCAGAGTTAAAAACAGCTTTTCAACAGGTATTAAAGGCTGTTACTCCTGTAGAATTAGAACAAGTATTGGCATTTAAGTTAAAAAGTATGGGTTTGGTAGTACAACTGGAAGGTAATTTAGTTATGCCTAGTTGTGATTTATATCGGCGATATTTTTATGATGTTCTGATCGATATGTAGTAGGGAGTGGAGAAAAGTTAAAATATATCTAGTCTATTTTAAATATAGATGTTGATTTGAAAAAGTCTTTAATAGCTTAACAGCCTTTGCCTTTTGCTTTTACTTGTTATCTTTACTATTTCCAAAATAAATTTATATTAGCTTATCAAATAATGACTTTAGAAAGAGAATTTAAAAAACCTCGTTATTATCTCCATAATGGATTTCGGATGCCCATGGGATTCCCTCCAGAAGGGTTTAGGTCTGGGATTAGTTATCAAGCACAACCTTCAGATATTTTTATCGCAACTTATCCTAAATGTGGAACTACATGGACTCAATATTTAGTCTGGTTAATTCTAAATAATGGACAACCTCTGTCAGCTTCACAAACTATCTCTGAAGTAAGTCCCCATTTAGAAGAAGTTGGAAAAGAAACTATAACTAAGTTAACAAGTCCGAGAATTATTAAAACTCATTTACCTTATAATTTAACGCCTTATCACTTAGAGGCAAGTTATATTTATATAGCTCGTAATCCTTTTGATTGTGCCGTTTCTTTTTATCATCATACGAGGGGATTTATTAAACATTATGATTTTGCCAATGGCACCTTTGATGACTTTTTTGAATGTTTTATTACCGGAGAAGTAGACTTTGGGGATTATTTTGATAATTTAGTGCTTTGGTATGAACATAAAGATGATGATAATGTACTGTTTTTGACTTATGAGGCAATGAAGTCTAATCTCCAAAAAGCAATTTTTAAAATAGCAACTTTTCTCGGTTCAAAGTATGTTGAAACTATCAAAAATGAACAAGTTTTAAATCAAATTATGACTCATAGTAATTTTGAAAGTATGAGCAAAAAACAGGAACGTTGGTCAAGCAAAAGACCTGAAAATATGCCCCCATTTATTCGGAAAGGAGAAGTGGGAGATTGGAAAAACTATTTTTCACCAGAACAGACAAAAAGGTTGAGGGATAAATTTAAAATGCGGACTCTAGGAACTGGGTTAGAAAACCTTTGGTTAGAAGTTTAATCCCTAATACCATTTCTCAAAAACTTTTATACATTTTATTGAGCAGGGGAGTAGGGGAGAAGTAAAAATATGAATAATTAATACTAACCTAACTGGTTAATAATTATCCAAAGGCTTATTCTACTTGTGTTAATTAATTAATAGTTGAAGTGTCGTCTAAATATACCATGAATTTTGGTAATTAGTATAATATAAAACTTAATTAATAAAAATTAAACAGAATCAATCTAGTGACATTTGTTGAAAATATTAAATAGCAATCTTAAATTACTCATAAACGCACCATGATTACTTTAGCTAAATGGTCAATACAAGACTATCATCAGATGATTTCTGCAGGTATTTTGAGCGATCGCCATGTAGAATTATTAGAAGGAGAAATTATTGAAATGTCGCCAGAAAAACCTTTGCATCGGAAAATAACTGATTCTATTGCCGAATATTTGCGAGAAAAGTTCCGAGGTCTGGCAAAAATCTACGAAGCACATCCAGTTACTCTTCCTAATTCAGAACCTGAGCCAGATATTGCTGTTGTTAAAATACCAGTATCTTTATATGATTTTCGTCATCCCTATTCTGAAGAAATTTATTTGTTAATAGAAGTTTCTGATACAACTCTAGAAAAAGATTTAGAAGAAAAACGATTTCTTTATGCTAGTGCTGGCATTTTAGAATATTGGGTTGTGAATATAGAAACTGAACAAATTATCGTATTTAAACAACCATCAATAGATAATTATCAATTCCAAAAAATCTACAGTCAAGGAACTATTTTTACATTGGTTTTTCCTGATATTGAAATATTAGTAGAAGAGTTATTGAAATAGGGAGTAGGGACGTTGCATGCAACGTCTCTACAGAGTAGGGAAGATGAGTCGGAGGATAGAGAAAAAGCAAAAAATATTTATAGCAGTCGCTATTACTCGCGCGGACATTCTCACACCTTTTAAATTTAGTCTGTGCTGGGAATGTAAGGGCGAATAGTTATTCTAAGGGCGAATGGCCATTCGCCCCTACTAACTTCAGATATGGTCTGGTTTTGTTGCTGCGATAAAAACCATGCGATCGCTAAATTTCAATACTGAATTATTCTGATATTTCTCTTCCATTTCTTTTAAACCTGCTGCTAATTCAGTATCGTTAAATTCAGAAAGCAAAAACATATAACGATTTTCTACCATTTGAAAATACTGGATTTTTGGCAATTCTAAAGGGTATTCTATAATATCAATATTGACAACAAAACCTACTTTTTGAAGTAAATTAATCAGTTCTTGATAGTGAGGTTGTTTTTTTTCGTACAACTCTAGTGCTTTGGCAAATAAAGGATATTCAATAGTGGGTGGTAAGAGCAATAATAGGAAAATTCCCCCTGGAGTTAATCTTTGCCATAAATTCTGGAATAGGAGAAATTTTTCTTCTATATAATGGATAGCTTCTTTTAAGAAAATTTTGTTATAACTTCCTGGTTTTTGAGAAAATTTTACCCCATCCATTTCTACAGGATTTAATTGACTATTTGCCGGAATTTTTTCTAGCATTTCCGCAGAAGGATCGACGCAAATAATTGGTTTCTGTAATTGAACTTGATTGAGAATTTCTTTGCTATAAATTCCTGTTCCACAACCAATATCTACTAAAGTATCTGTGGGAGTTAGGTGTAGATATTCGATGATTTTTTGAGTTGTGAATTTAATATATTTAGGAGAGTATGACCAGAGATTATCGTAAATATTGGCGATATTTTTGTAATGGTTTTCGGAAGGGTTGTTTGTCATAACTAAGAAGCAACAAAATAACTCTATAAATAGGGATCTGTACAGAAAAAAATTCTATATTATAGTATACTAATATTAGAGAGCTATAATTGCAATAATACAAGATTAATATTCCTCAATAAAATTATACTCAAAATTTTATGCTAGAAATAAATTTTCAAAACATTCGTCCTTACAATGGTGGTTCAAGAGAGGCATTTGAAGAGTTATGCTGCCAAATATTTCATAGACTGTCTAACAGTTCGATTCCTAATTTTCAATTACCAAAAGATAGTCAATTTCAGCGTTTTCGAGGTGCTGGTGGTGATGGTGGAGTTGAAGCAATTTGGATTTTGCCTAATGGTAATAGATGGGGACTTCAGGCAAAATACTTTGATAAATTAGAAAATTCTCAATTTAATCAAATGAAAGATTCACTGGAAACAGCAGTGAAGAATCATCCTGAAATTATCAAATATATTTTTTGTATTCCATTAGATCCTACCGGAAAAAAAGCAGAGGGTAAGCGAGGAAAAAGTAAAACAGAAAGACTAGAGGAATTAAAATCTGAGAATATTAATCTTTCCATTGAATTTTGGACAGAAAGTCTACTTAGAAATTATTTGCTTGCTGTTGATAGTAATGGTGGTTTACGTCGCTATTGGTTTGACCGCGAAGTAATGACAAATGATTGGCTTAAACAACAATTAAATGGTGCTGAAGCTCAAGCGGGTAAACGTTATTCTCCTCAACTTTCTGTAAATGTTCCTGCTTTTGATGCTTTAAATGCTTTTGCTATTCAAGATAGTTGGAAAGCTAAATTTGAGCGATATTTTGAAGAATTTACAGAAAATCTTCAACGATGGAATAGTCATGTTAAAAATTCTAGCGACTTGCCACAAAATAGTCATCAAATAATTGAAAATATCACCAATCAATTAATTTATCTGAAAGATGTTTTCAGTAGAGATTACAAATTTAGTATTGATGTACAAGCAATAAGTCTAGAATTTTCTAATTTAATAGAAGATACAACAGAAGCCGAAAAAATATTTCTCGATAATCTTCTTGAAAAATATGGTAAAAATGCAGATACAGTAGCATTTCGTCAGTTTTAAACTGAATATAATGCACACTTTCCTGCCCTAAATTTAGATATAACTCGTAATTTACTTAAATGTCTACAGAAAATTTTTGAATGGATCAATACTCCAGAATTTCTTTTACCTAGAAGTCAATTTATGTTGCTTCGAGGAAGTGCTGGAGTTGGTAAAACTCACGCTATTGTAGACCATGCTCTATATCTTCATAAAAAAGAACAAATATGTTTAGTATTTTATGGTGAAGATTTTACTGGAGATGAGCCTTGGAAAATTATTCTTAATAAATTAGGATTGTCTAATAATATCAATCGAGACGAACTTTGGGGAATGATTGATGCAGCAGCAGAAGCAACTGAAAAACCTGCAATAATTTATATTGATGCACTGAATGAATCGCGAGAAAGACGAAAATGGAAAATGTCTTGGTTAGCGCCTTTAGTTGAACAAATTACTAATTTTCCTAGATTAAAATTATGTGTTTCATGTCGCGATACTTATTTAGATGAAGTATTTTATGAAAGTCAAAGAAATAAATTTATTGAGTTTCAACATAACGGTTTTTTTGGACGTGAATTTGATGCGATTAAACAATTTTTTGAATTTTATCAGTTAGATCCACCAGCTACTCCATTACTACAATCAGAATTTACTAATCCTTTATTTTTACATTTAATTTGTGACGCGATACAAGGTTTAGAGTCTCGCTCGATTCCTCTTGGTAGTGTAGGATTTACTGATGTTTTACGCTTATTACTTGAGGAAAAAAATAAACGAATAGCAGAAGTTTGTCGTTATGACGAAAAAGATGAAAAGGTTAATGTTAATAACGCTGTTAATGCTTTAGCAAAAAGAATGGCTGAAGAAAAAAATCGCATCCTTTCAAGAGAGGAAGCAACGGAAATTGTTAACCAAATATTTTTTGTTAATGATAGCGATCGCTCACTATTTATTCAGTTAGAAAAAGAAGGATTAGTTACTCTAATTGAACAAAAAAGTAGACCTCTTGGAGATAAACAGTGGTTTTGTCGTTTTACATTTGAGCGCATAGCAGATTTTTTAATTGCTTTGTTTTTATTGGAAGGAATTGAATCTTACCAACTGACTCCTACTAATCCTAATACTATACAATTAGTTGATAAATTAAGGGATAGAGATATTATTATTCCCGATACTTCTGATGAAAATTTCAGCCAAAATAAAGGTCTGCTAGAAGCATTTTCAATTATTTTATCAGAGAAGTTTAATCTGGAATTAAGTGATGTAATCGCGGATAAAAATATAGATCGTTACAATTTTTTATTGCCTATTATTAGTTCTGGATTTCAATGGCGTGCTATTGAAACTTTTTCTGAAAAAACTAAAGAGTTAGTTATTGAAGGATTATCTAATTCTAATTCTTGTCCTACAATTTTAGATGCCATTTTTGGAATTGCTGTAATTCCAAATCATCCACTTAATGCTGAATTTATTGATGAGTTATTAAATCAACATAGTTTAACAAGTAGAGACCCTTTTTGGTCTGCTTTGCTTCAGGAATATTTTGAGAAAAAAGGCGGAGCTTGGCGTTTAATTGAATGGTCGCTTCAAGCAGATTTATCTTCATTTAGTGAAGAAACAAGTCGTTTATGGGCAATATTTTTAAGTTGGTGTTGTGCTGCTTCAGATAGAAGAGTTAGAGATAGAGCAACTAAAGGTTTAACCAGACTTTTTATGAGTCATCCTAGTATTATTAAAATTACTCTAGTTCGATTTTTTGATATTGATGATGATTATGTTTTGGAAAGGGTGAGTTTAGCTACTTATAGTGGAATTTTACTTTTAGATAATAATGATTTGCTTCGGGATATTGCCAATACAATTTATACTCAGGTTTTTGATATAGAAAAGATTCCTGAAAATGCTCTTATCCGTGATTGGTTAAGATTAATTATTGAACTAGCTTATAGTCGAAATTTATTAAGCGATCCTATTGATGCTAGTAAATTTAGACCACCTTACAATAGTCAATTTATTCAAATTCCGTCAGAAGAAGATATTGCTCATTTAATAGAGCAAGATGCTTTTAAAGGAAATATGAAATTAGCTGGAACTGATTTTGCCAGATATATTTTAGAGGGTCGTGTTCTTGATGATTATTACAGCTTTGAAAATTTAGGAAATATGAACCTAAATGAATTATTTCTCGATACATTAGTTAAAAATCTAGAAATAGAGCAAGATATTTCCCAAGAAAATATGAATCTAAATGAATTATTCCTGGATAAATCAACTGAAACTGATTTTGCTAGTTCTATGTTAGAATCTCATCTTCTTTCTAATGATGACAGCGTTGAAAATCCAAGAATAGAACAAGAAAAAATTCATCGTTGGTTTATTAAAAGTGTTTCAGAATTAGGTTATCCTGGTTTAAATGAAAAATGCTACAAGTACGATTTATCTCTTCTCAGAAAATATGGAAGTGGAAGAGGACGACAAATTTGGGGTGAAAGACTAGGGAAAAAATATTACTGGATTTTATTACAACGTTTAGCAGGAATTTTAGCAGACCATTTACCAAGAAAAATAAATTCATGGGAAAATGAAACTTCTCTCCCAAGATTACAAGGTATGGATTTACGAGATATAGATTCTACGGATTTACGAGCTTTTTTATCTCAACCAAAAGTTAATACAGAATGGTATAAAGCTGTTGATTATGATTTCGATACAGTCTCAAATTTAAGTGATAATGAATGGATGAAATTACAGGATTTTCCTACCCTAGAACAAATAATACAAGCTACTGATAATCAAGATGAAAAATGGTTGCATCTTTCACTAAATTCTTCCTTGAAGAAAGTTGTATCCGATGGAGATAATGCCAAATACCCCTGTCGAGATTTAGCAACCATTATTAGAACAGTATTTGTACCTTTTTCTGATATTGATGCTATCAAAAAAGAATTATCTTCTAATAAATTTTCTCCTGATTTACAACTGCCAAATGATTATAAATTATTGATGGGAGAGTATCCAAACACCGTAGGTTGCCAGCAGTGTTTTGAAACTGGGAAAATATATCTAGAATACGATTTACCAGGCACAGAAAATGCTCAATTTACTACTATTGAACTATTAAGAGGTAATGAATGGGAATATGATTGTAGCCAAGATGAGTCTACCTCCAATATTAATGTTCCTGTGCCAGATTTAGTTAACTTTGGAAAGTTAAAGTGGAAGAATCAATCTAATTGGATAGATGAAGCAAAAGTTGTTCAAATCACTGAAGTTTCTACAGAAACTGCCTCTAGTCTTTTGATTAAAAGTAATTATCTGAAAAATTTTCTTGAAGCTTCTTCCTTGGCTATAGTTTTTATTGAATATCAAGATAAATTGCTAATTACTAATGATGTTTCTATTCCTCCTACTTTTCACAAGGTTAGAAATGTGTTTGTATTTGATGGTGACAATATTATTAATATTTACAAATACGAGCAGCATTGATAATAATCATCCTTTATTTAATAGAAAATCCGTAATCCAGTAGGGTGCCTTAGGCGCTTACAAAAAACTAGGTTTTGTCTGTAAAATATTAGCTTGCACAGTAACACACCAATGTTTTTATTATGGCTAATTAATGAGACTTGATACAAGGTGAGTTTTACGGTATAGCGGTGCGTTACGACGGATTGTTAAATCCTTTTTGCCGTCTAAATTTAAGCCGTCTAACGCACCCTACTGGATTGTTTCATCTTAAATGGTGCGTTAGATGTAGGTTGGGTTGAGGGACCGAAACCCAACAACAATCTTTCTCCCGTACGGACGTTCCAGCAACGTCCCTACCCTACTCCCCTACTCCCTAATGCACTATTTTAACTGAAACGCTCCACTACAATAATGAATTACTGAATTATCTACACCACACCCACCACAGTTTCTTGACACTGACTTTCCAACATCAAACCATACTCCAAACCTTCAACAACCGCCTGATAAGAAGCATCCAAAATATTAGTAGAAACCCCCACAGTCGTCCACCGTTGCTGACCATTACTCGACTCTATTAATACCCTAGTCTTGGCAGAAGTACCCGCTCCACCATCCAAAATTCTCACCTTATAATCTGTTAAATGAAAATTAGCGATCGCTGGATAAAAATTTCCTAACGCTTTCCGTAAAGCAGCATCCAAAGCAGAAACCGGACCGTTTCCTTCCGCAACTTCCAGAATATCCCTACCATCAACAGCAACTTTCACTGTTGCCAGAGAATTAGAAACTTTACCATTTCCCTTATCCAAATGCACTTGGAAACCTTTAATTTCAAAGAAATGCTGCCGTTGCTCTAAAGCGGTTCGCATCAATAATTCAAAACTCGCCTCTGCACCCTCAAACTGATATCCCTCATTTTCTAACTCTTTCAACCTATCCAAAATGTTTCTACAAGCAGGGTTTTGGCGATCGAGTTCTATACCGAAACTTTTCGCTTTTGCCAATACATTACTCAAACCAGCTTGATCGGAAATCACAATACGGCGACTATTACCTATTTGTTGCGGTTGAATATGTTCGTAAGTTAGAGGGTTACGTTCCACTGCTGACACATGAATACCACCCTTGTGCGCAAATGCTGACAAACCCACAAATGGTGCATGATCGTCAGGAGCAAGATTAACTATTTCACTGATACCTCGACTCGTCTGAGTCAATTTTTCTAGTTGTTGTGACTCAATGCAGTCATAACCAAGCTTGATTTGCAAATTAGGAATTAAACTACAGAGATTAGCATTACCACAACGCTCTCCATAACCATTAATAGTTCCCTGCACCATCCGCGCTCCTTCCATCACTGCAGACAAAGCATTAGCAACGGCGGTTCCAGAATCATTATGAGTGTGAATGCCTAACTTAGCATTAGGTAACGCTTGAGAAACATCTGCCACTATCTGACTAACTTCGTGGGGAAGAGTACCGCCGTTAGTGTCGCACAAAACTAACCATTCTGCTCCAGCATTGTTGGCAGCAGCTAAAGTTTGCAAAGCATAATCAGGATTATGTTTGTAACCATCAAACCAATGTTCAGCATCATAAATAACCTGACGACTTTGACTGCACAGATAGGAAATTGTATCTGAAATCATCGCTAAATTTTCTTCGAGAGTAGTTTTCAACCCTTCGGTGACGTGCAAGTCCCAAGATTTACCAAAAATTGTCACCCAGCGCGTACCCGCAGACAAAATAGGTTGAAGAGTAGGATCGGATGCTGCCTGTTTTCCGGGACGACGGGTGGAACAAAATGCTACCACTTCTGCTTGAGTCAGAGGTTGTTCTTGAAGTTGCCAAAAAAATTGTACGTCTTTAGGATTTGCACCAGGCCAACCGCCTTCGATAAATGGAATCCCTAAACTGTCGAGTTGATGGGCGATGCGTAGTTTGTCTTCCAGGGATAGGGATAATCCTTCTCGTTGGGCGCCGTCGCGTAGAGTTGTGTCGTAAATCCAGATTTTGTTCATGGTGGTTGATGGTAGGTTTTCGGTTTTAGGTAGTAGGTTAGTCTATCATACAACCTAGTTTGAACGAAAAAATTTACAATTAAAAGATTTTTTAACTTAATTTAAACTTTATCATTCAATAGGTAAACTTGTGTATGGATTATATCATTGGGGGGCGGGTTTAGCTGAATATGGTTGAATCTAATTAATTTAACACGGAACCCGTTCTTACTATTTAGGGATGTCACCCTACTATATTTAATTATGTGAATTTTTAGCTGTTGCTCTATAATCAATATTAGTCAAGATAATGAAATAATTTGTTATGGTTAAGATTCAGGCTCAGGGTAAAATTATCAATTGTGCTAAAGGAGCAAATTTACGTCAAGTTTTACTGAAAAATAATGTTGATGTTTATAATGGCAATGCCTCAATTATTAACTGTCGTAGTATTGGTACTTGTGGCACTTGTGCTGTGGAAATAGAGGGAGAAGTTTCTCAACCTCAATTGCGAGAAAAAGCCAGACTTTCTTTGCCTCCCCATATTTCTAATTCTCAGAAACGTTTATCTTGTCAAGTGAAAGTGTTAGGAGATATAAAAGTAACTAAATACAATGGTTTTTGGGGGCAAGGTTCTGAGATTGTCTGGACTCCTGGCAAACACAGATTTTGCCACGGATGTACGGATGATTAGAGTGAATAAATATAGGGCTTCGCAAACACAGATTTTGCTATGGATATACGAATGATTAGAGTGAATAAATCTAGAGCTTCAATGATTGAATTGTGTAACATTAATAGTTTTCCATAGTATACTAATATCAATAAATCAGTGTCAAAAATCTTTGTCTTGCCCTGTCGTTACCTTCTAACTTTTCCTGATAATTATCCATATAATTATTCGTAAAAGCATCAGTGAATAAGTGTCAAAAATCTCTGTGGTTCCCTTACTTATTACTTCTTACTTATTTAAATTATGAATAAATCAAACAACATCCTAATTATTGGTGGCGGTATTATCGGTCTATCAATAGCAATAGAACTAAAATTACGCGGAGCAAAAGTTACAGTTATTAGCCGAGATTTTCAGGAAGCTGCGACAAATGCTGCTGCGGGAATGTTAGCTCCTCAAGCTGAAGCTATTCCCCCTGGAAAAATGTTAGATTTATGTTTAAAAAGTCGGGCATTATATCCAGAATGGGTACAAAAAATAGAATCAATTAGTGGTTTAGAAACTGGTTATTGGCCTTGTGGGATTTTAACTCCAGTTTATACACTAAAAGACAGAAAAAATTATGCTTTACCAAACCTAAATTATCAATGGCTAAATCAAGCAGCAATTCATCAATATCAACCAGGATTAAGTCCTGAAGTAATTGGTGGTTGGTTTTACCCTCAAGATGGGCAAGTAGATAGTCCTTATTTGTATCAGTCAATTATTGCAGCAACCAAAGAATTAAAGATTGATGTTATCCAAGGCTTTGTTAAAGAAATAATTTGCAAAAAAGGGAAAATTCATAATATTGAAACATCAATAGGTGAATTTGAAGCAGAACATTATGTCTTAGCTACAGGTGCATGGTCGCAGCAGTTATTACCAATTCCTGTATTTCCTATAAAAGGGCAAATGTTATCATTAAAAATTCCCTCAGACCTAAGTACAGAAAATTTACCTTTACAGCAAGTTTTATTTGGAAATAAAACTTATATTGTGCCACGGAAAGATGGCAGAATAATTATTGGTGCAACTTGTGAAAATATCGGATTTATTGATGGAAATACGGCAGCAGGGATTCAGCAGTTACTAGGAAATGCAATTAGATTATATCCAGTTTTAAGGGATTACAAAATATTGGAATTTTGGTGGGGTTTTCGTCCTAATACTCCTGATGAAATGCCGATATTAGGAAAAAGTAATTATGATAATTTGACATTGGCAACTGGGCATTATCGGAATGGAATTTTATTAGCACCTGTAACCGCAATGTTAATAGCCAATCTAATTTGGAATAATCAATATGACCCGTTGTTGACAGCTTTTAATTATTCTCGGTTTATGGAAGCAGAAATAATTAATAATTAACAATTAATAATTAATAATTACAGCAGTTTTGCAGTTGATAAAGTACAAATTTTTACGAGTTTAGGGAATGGGGAATGAGCAATAGAGATTACTATTGGACTGTACCTCACTATCTTCAAAAGTGCTGTAAATCCCTTATATATGGGAAGATATTTTATCAATTATTAATATGTCCCGGTGTCGAAATAATTAATAATTAAAAGAATAGAAAAAATTAGTAGATTCACTGATGCGGAGTTGTGTATATTCTTGATAGAGTACAGTTGAGATAAAAATTCAATCATTTGTTAGGGGATATATACAAATTAGTACCACAAAATCAGCCATCTATTTTTGTTGGGTTGCGCTGGCGCTTAACCCAACCTACTGGAATGACATATCTAAAAATTGTGCGTTACAACAAATTGTTAAATACATTTGAAACCAAAGCGATCATAGGTGTCTAACCCACCCTACAGGTTGAGTCTAATTATCCGATGTTTCCCTTTTTTTTATTCCTTATTTAAAACTTCTTACTTATTCTTTATTCCTTCTTCAACTATAGAAAACCCGTTATAAAGAGATTTATTTGACAATTTCACTTCAAAATTCACTCGGTCTGCAATTTCTCCTGAACGTATTTCCAAATGCCAGTTACCAGGAGTTAATTGCCAAAAAAAAGAATTACCAGAATTAACAGTTAACTTCTCTCCATTCAACCACCATTCCACAGATTTTTTGGCTGAATTTGCCAACTTAAATTCTAATTTTTGTTCTCCTGCACTACTATCAATTAAAAAGTAATCATCTTCTTGGGGAAATAAAATTTTTAACCCACCATCAACCAAACTAGACTCATTTTGTCTTGCCAACCATTCATTATATTCAGTAGGCAAATTTCCCACTCGATAATTATTAGATAAATGCTCGTATTCCGCCAACTGTTCTGGATAAAAATACTCGGTCATTACCGACGGACAATCCGATTTAGGACGTAATCCAGAAATTGTACAAACTGGGCGCTGAACCATATTTTTTGGTGGGGGCAAAACAGTCGGTTCGCTCTTTTCATGTAAATGCAGCATAATTCGATTCCATAAAGGTGCAGCACCCATAACTCCTGATATTTGCACCATAGATTTACCACTAAAATTACCTACCCAAACTGCCACAGTATAATCTTTGGTAAAACCAACAGTCAAAGTATCCCGAAAATCTGAAGAAGTACCAGTTTTTACTGCTGTTGGAAATGGCAAATTCAAAGCCGAATTAACTCCAAATTCTGTAGCTCTCGCATGACTATCGCTCAACATATCTGCAATTAACATCCATTCAGATTTGGCTTTAGGTAGTGGGGGTATATTTTTGTTTTTTGTCTGTGAATAATCTTCTCTCATTCTATCTGGAAAAAAAGCTACTTTTTCCAAATCTTTCTCTCTCTCCCCCCTTTCAAAGGGGGGTAGGGGGGATTCTTTCTGCCTTTGAAAAGGAACCTCCTGCCTTCTGCCTTCTGCCTCCTGCCTTTTTGTTGTAACAATAGGAATAACTTCTCCTTGTCTTGCCATAATTAAATAAGCTTTTGCCAACTCCCATAAACTCACTTCTCCACTACCTAAACTTAAACCTAAACCATAATATTCTGGCGATGCTTTTAAATGTGTAAAACCTAATTGATGTAGACGGTTTAAAAAATTCTCTACTCCCACCTTTTCTAATACACGCACTGCCGGAATATTCAAAGAATTTGCCAAAGCAACCCTGACAATAACAGGTCCTAAAAATTTATCTTTATTATAGTTAGTAGGACTATAAAGTTGAGCGCCGGGAATTGCATAATATGTAGGTACATCTGCCAAAACTGTATTAGGATTAATTACTCGATTTTCTAATGCTAATTGATATAAAAAAGGCTTCAAAGTCGAACCAGGTTGACGCAATGCTTGTACTCCATCATTACTACCCATTTTTTGATAATCAAAATAATTAGGAGAACCCACATAAGCTAATACTTCTCCAGTGTGATTATCAATAACAATAGCAGCAGCATGATTGACATTATAAGGCTGCAAACTTTGAATTATCTGCCGGACTTGAGCAGTGACAAATTGTTGTAAAGGTCGGTCGATAGTAGTGCGAATAACTGTAGAAGTAGCTGTGGTAAAAACCTCGCCTTTAAGGGAGGAGTTTAAATTAGTAGGTAGATTTTCAGATAACCAAAAAAGGAAATGTGGCGCAGCAATAATACCTTGATTTTCTGGTTGTAAAGTTATTTCTTCAGCAAAGGTCTTTTCAGCTTGGGTTTGCGTAATATAGTTGTCTTCAACCATGCGTTTGAGAACATACTTTTGGCGTTTTTTGAGAATATTCCAGTGGTAATAAGGGTGAAGGTCGGTCGGATCGTTGGGTAAAGCAGCAAGAATGGTCGCTTGAGCGAGGTTGAGGTCCGTAGCGGAGATGCCAAAATAGGTACGGGATGCTGCTTCTACACCATAGATGTTTCCTCCCATTGGTAAGCGGTTGATGTATGCTTCCAGGATTTGATTTTTGTTCATACCTGCTGTCAGTCGCCTAGATAACCAAATTTCTCTAATTTTGTTGCCGAAAGTGCGCGGTGTGGGTTCCAACATTCGAGCAAGTTGCATCGTAATAGTAGAAGCACCACTAACTATTTGTTTTGCCTGGATAGCTTCCAAGATCGATCGCCCGACTGCTCTCATATCCAGAGCCCCATGTTGATAATATCTTTTGTCTTCTGCTGCAATAATGGCATTGATAAATAGAGGTGAAATTTTATCTAGGGGTACGACTACAGTATTTTCTTGGTCGCGGGTGAGGATAGTTCCCAGAGCGAGAGCGTTACGGTCAGTAAATTTGAAAGTTTGTTGATGTTGAGTTATGTCTTGAGAGCGAATGGGAAAAAAGTAGGGAAGCGATCGCCCAGTTAAGCACAACAATGCAAAACCGAGAATAAATTTTGGGGTGTGTTTTGCCGCCATTTTTGTTTAATATTTTTTGATATGTGTTTGCTAATTTTTATCATAACAAGTTTTACGATCTGCGCTTTTAAAATAATAGACCTCTGGCGCTCAAGAGTAACTATGAAATTCTTGAGCGATCGCTATACTTAATTTATCAAAATAATTCGCTCATAAGGCGAAACGTTTTTGGAGTGTTACTTTAATCCCCTACTTCCCATACTGGGAGGGATTAGGGGTGGGTCAACTTCTGACTTCTGATTTCTGAGTTCGTTATTGCTGTGGGCGTTTAACTCGAATCAATTGACCTTTTAATGTTTCTTGAGTAGAAATTGCATCATTAATTCTGTTAGCCATTCTTTGTCTGTCAAAATCATCTTTGCAAGCTATAATACCTCCATGATTTGATAAGGTACGATGCAGTCGAAAAAAATCAACTCGATTTAAAGTTAAAACTGCACGTTCATTTTGAGTAGCAAAAGCTAGTACCTCTAGATCGGGAATCTTTTGGTTAGCTAATCCTGCTTCTTGTACTGTGAGAACATCGTGACCAAAAGTCCTAAGCAATTCTACAACCCGTCTAGGAAACTGTTCGTCAGCATAGAGACGTGCCACAGGTTAAATCTCCTCATTTTCTCGAATAGCTAACTCAATCTCCTGAGAATATACCTCAGCATAAGTCCAAGCATTAACTAGATCCGCTGCCTGGAGACTGGGATAGTCTTGCAGCAACTCCGACTCACTCACACCCAAACGACGAGCGTTAACTAATACCCAAACAGGTATGCGAGTGCCAACAATACAAGCATCGCCACCACAGACATCGGGGGTCTTTTCAATACCAGAGCAACTATTAGCTAAACTTTTTTGACTTAAAAGTTGAATAGCTTGAAATTTTTCTGCTAGAGCTAGTGCCAAAACTTGGGGTTTTAAATTTTTCTGAATAATAACGGTGAATGCTGCTCCTATAACACCAAAAACTAAACTTAAAAGTAATGCTTGAGTCCAGGGATGGAGATGGTTAGAAGAAAACGGTAGTAAGATAGGTTTTTCAGGTTGTTGTGCAATTATATATGGAGCAACAGTAGCACCAACCGCTGTTGATGTTAAACCTACACCCATAATTGCTATAGTATTTTGGAAAGAGCGATCGCTCTCTGTTTGTTCGATGTCTACTCTTCCCTGAATAGCTGTCATCGCCTTTTCTAGTAATGCAGCTCCATGCTGAAAGTAGCCTAAGTCCGATCGGAGTTGTTCTCTGAATAAGCGATAGTCTTCGTCAAAAAATTGAGACAGGAAACTAAGATTTTCCCCTGGAAGTTGGCTTTGAATATCGTTGATTTCTCGTTTATAGTTTTGAGCGTTGATATCAATTGTTAGGCGATAGTTGTCTAAGTCACGAGTTAATTGATTATATGATAAATATCTTTGCGGAATATCTTTTAAGTATGTTTTGAATTGATTTAATTCTTTTTGAGTTAGCTTTTTATCGACTGGCATTCCCTGGAAAATTTCATGAATATAGGGTTCGATAGCTAGATACTCGTCGCGAAGTACATCATGAACTTTACGACTTAGTTTGTAAGCTGTGACGGCCTTGTTTAAATAACAAAATAGATTAACGAAGGATGAATAATGGTCGATAAATTTCTTGTCGGTTTCAGCTTCACAGAATATCCAAACCAGTACATGGCAGTAATCTTTTCCTTGAGTGGGAACGCCGTATTGAAAAATAGGACTGCCAAATAGTTGACCTTCTCGATAAAAGTCAGAGCAAGAATATTCATTGGGAATAAATTCTCTCAAACAATTGTCTGCCAGTTCCCTAAGTTGTTGGCGACTTTGTGGAGATTTCCACGGCAACCACTGTTTTTCTTCTGTGTACCAAACTGTTAGGAGTAAGGTTTGACCAAGGGAACTCCCTATTTCAGTAGGCATTAAGCACCCCGAAGGATTAAGAAGTTCCAGAAAGTTCGGGTTTAGGGGGTTTGTTTTTTTCCCATTCTCGTCCAACTCGGGACGGCGAATGTTCAGAGCGAGGGTGTAGGTATCGTGAATGCGGATGGGAGTGGCAAGTCCGGTAATAGGTAGAAGAGTGCCATCTAGGGAGACTTGACTCTCAAAGTGGAGAGCCACATCATCCTGTGTTTTATCTTTGAGCAAGTCAACCCGATATCCTATTTGCTCTTCAATTTCTAGGGGTTTGGTAAGGCCAAATTTCCGGGACAGAATGGTATTGCATTTGTCCCAGAGTAGGTTGGGGCGATCGCTTTCTTTTAAATGAAAGGCAAATAAATGGACATTGGGGGCATAGACTTTTCTAGTCATTGTTCTGATTTTGGTCAGGTTTTACTGAGTCAGAGTTAGTTGAATCAGTTCTTTCGGATAGTTTGTCCTTGACCTTTTGGCTCAACTCTTGAAAGATATTGGTGACACGAGCAGATTCATTTGGTTGGGAGGGTGGGACTTTTTTGACTTCTTTAGTATTTTGTCGATTTTCTACTTCTCTTATAAGAGAATCGATTATAGGCCCTCGTGCTTTACACCAATCTCCAAGAATTTGGTCGGCATTTTTTGGGGGATCGTTCTCCAAAGGAGCCAAGGTTTGCTGCAAGTCTTGGAGGTCGGCAGTGGAAAACAGTTCAGGTTCTTTTTCTAGAAGAAAGAGGAGAGACTGAAGGAAAGGGTTAGGGAGCATTTTCAATCAAGATTTTGGATTATAAGTTGACTGGTGATGCTTTTGACTCAAATGGACTGAACAAAAGCCTACAGGTTACTTTCCAACAGCGCAGAAAGCTGCCCAGTAGTATGGGTCTTGGTAGAGTTGCTTGTCAGAAGGAAGCCAATACAGGTATGCCTGAATCTGTTGGGCAACCTCTTCTTCTAATTTTAACTCGCTTACCCATTTTTTTAGTTCGGCTGTCGTAACATCCCGCAGCCATAGTTGTGCTTGGTTGAGAGCTATAGCAACGCTTAAGCCAGACTTGAGGTTTTGATAAAAGTTGATGAGCAAAAAAGCTGTGGAGACTTGATCTACTGACCACAAACTACTGACAACATTGGCAGCACCTGCATAAAGAAAACCACTAGGTAAACCAACATATTCATCACTGAGGGAATTAAAGTCAATTAATCCTGTCTCGCAAGCAGAAAGGACAATTAGTCGGCATTGATTTAAGTTAAGAGCAAAAATTTCTCCCAACGTGAGGAGTTCGCCATTTGCTAACAGCAGAGCAGATTCCCGTGGTGACTGAAGATTGAATTGACCATGACAGGAAAAATGGGCACAGTGAGCAGAAGATAAGTCCTGGCTGTAGATAGCTGTCTTGGTTGCTTGTTGTTTTTCCAAAATTTTAGCCATGGAAAAGGACGAACTAACAGCAGCCACTTCAACATCAGCATAAGGCAGATCTTCTGTGGGGTTCTGGAAGGCAACGAAGTTGTTAAAGTTAGGGCGTTCTCTTTTTTGGGCCAGTTGGAATAGTTGACAACTTGGGGCATAGCTGATGCCACCAGAGAAGCGCTCAAATAGGGCAGTACCCTCGGAGAGGGGTAAGGTATGAAGGGGGAAGAGGTGTAAGTATCTATGAGGAATAATAATTAATCGATTATAATGTTCTGGTATATACTTCAGAATTTCATCTATATGCAATATCTTTGCGAGCAAATTAATGCGAGTTTCTAAGCGATGTTGCCAATTATTTTTGTGCAAATAATAAGCTTTTATATATCCATTTGCCCAATTTTCTAATTTTTTGATGTATTTTTTCTCAGATTGCCAAACCTTGATATCTTGCATTTGCTGGCTAAATATAAAGCATGTAAGGTTGTTTTCTGTAACATAAAATTCAATAACTACAGTATTTTTGTCCAAACCAGCTTGGAAGTTTTTAAAATTAAATTTATCACCTAGAGGTAAGTAGCGATTTTGCAATTCATTGCGTTGTTGTCGTAACTTTTGTATTTGTTTAACTAACACAGACGGATTATCTGCATTAGCATTTTGAAGTTGGTACTGACTGCTAGCTATTTCGTCTCGCAGTTGTTCTAATTGAGTGACAACCTCAAAAGGAAAAATAGTTTCAGCATCTCGCTCAAGGATTAAGTCTACTAAGTTACGAGTTTTACTACGCTCAACATATTCTATAGCTTTTTCAAATTGCATGGAGTTTATGCAAGCTTGTACAATATTCTCATAAACATCTATTGCTTCCGAAACTATGTCTTCTTTGCGCGAATCTGTACTTGCCCAATTCCGACTTTCTTCTAAAGCAGTAATAGAAGTATCATAATATTCAATAGCTTCCGTCCATCTTTCAGAAATAAAGAAAGTACGGCCCAAATTCCAAGCAGAATTAAGGCAATCTCTAGGAAACGTTATAGGTGTGTGTATTTTCAAAGCCTCTTTGAAGCAGATAATTGCTTCATCTATCTTGCCTAAGTCACGGTAAACCATACCTAAATTATTTTGGGTTAGCGCCCAGTTATATGGAAATGCTTCATAAGTAAAAATTTCTAATGTAGACTCATAAGCTTCAATTGTCTTCTGTAAATTCTCTTCTCGACTACCTGACATTCGAGTTCTATAAGCTTTTCCTAAATTATTTTGAGTCATAGCCCATTGTTGAGGTAGGGCTTCACGAGTACGAATTTGTAAAGCTAATTTGCAGGCTGCAATAGCTAAACTTAAATTTTCTTCGCGGTCTCCACGAAAACGATCAGAGTAAGCATTTCCTAAATTATTCTGAGTAGCTGCCCATCTGTAGGGAAAATTTTCGGGAGTGTAAACTGATAGAGCAGATTTGTAAGCTTCAATTCCTAAATCTAGATCATCTTCACGCTCATATCCATCAATTCTCTCCCAATAGGCATTACCTAAATTAGCTTGAGTTTCTGCCCATTCTTCTGGGTTTTCTTCGGGACTACGAACTTCCAAAGCTGATTTAAAGGCAGCATACGAACTTCCAAAGCTGATTTAAAGGCAGCAATGGCCACTTCTTTGTTTTTACCTAAATCCCCATAAATCCTATCAAGATAGGCATTGCCTAGATTATTTTTTACGGTTGCCCACTGACTAGGAAATTGATCAATATTATAGACTTGTAAGGCTTTTTTGTATGCTAAAATAGACTCCTCAATATTATCTGCTTTGTTTCCATAGATTCTTTGATTGTAGGCAGTTCCTAAATTATTTTGTAGTGAAGCCCACTGTTCTGGATAGGTTTCATAAGTACGAACTTGAAGAGCTAATTCATAACAATTTATTGCTTTTTCTAAGTTATCAGGACAATTACCATAAATCCGATCGCCATAAGCTGTTCCAAGATTGTTTTGTAGTCCAGCCCAGTTTTCAGGATCGTTTTCGCGGGTTAAAAATATACTAGCTGCTTCATAACCTGCTATAGTAACTTCTATATTGCTTCCTCTATCACCCAACGGAAAATCGCTAATTCTATTACTAAAATCAAAAATAGCTTTCGCAATACCCGGTTGCAATTCTGAGGGAGCTTCTGACAACATATTTGTAGCTTCATGTCGCCACATCTGAGCAAAAAATCTATCTAATTTATCTAAATTTTGTTGCAACAGTGGATAAATTTCGTTAGAACTACCATCACTTTGAACAGTTAACCTGAAAATTTGCATCAAAAAGTCAAAATATTCTTCTGGAGTGGCTGTTACTGAGACAACAGCAGAAAGTTGGTTAGCTATATTTCGTAGCTGATTTGCTGCATCCCGATTATCCTGTTTTTCTAAAGTTGAAGCTACCGAACTCATTGCCTCTAGCAATCCTTCATCAACTAAATCTTGGTTAGCATTCAAAATCTCTAATAACTCCTCGCCACTGGAACATTTAAGTAGCGAATCGATTAAATCCTGGTATTCTTGAAGTCTTTGTTTTTCATCCATAATTATAGCTAAAATAGAATTTTGAACAATTTTTGGTAATTCAATTATTACAAAATAATCGCTAGGATAAAGATAATCTTCTCCACTTTCATCAACTATTCTTAAATCGCCATCTTTTTCCGAACATAATTTTAAGTTTCAATTAAATATTTGTTTTTTTGTCGAGTAGGTTTGATTGGTGTTGAAATGATTTTTCTGCCACTAGCAGCTTGTTTTTTTTCTAAATCTTCAACCATAGCGTGTAAATTATAATTAAAAGATTTAGCATATTCTTCTCGGTATTTATAAATTTCTGCTAATACTTCATCATGCCACATATTTATTTAATCTCCTATTAGCTCCAAAGGTGTACAAATAGTTGGTAGAGGATATCCAAATTCCAGGCTAATTTGTCCTAATTTTTTCTGAATCTGGGCGTTAGCGATGTGCTTACAGTTCCATGTTAACAGGTAATCTAAACCATAGACTGTAGCCAGGGCAATATGTAACGCATCATTACCAGCTTTAGGGGGCAGGTTGCTGAGACTGAGAAATTCTTTGGCTAAGTTTTCTACCGTTAAATTTAATCCAAGTAAGGGAAAATCTTGCAAAATCTCCAGTCGCTTAGTAGCTATTTCGGCATCTCATAAAGCTACTTCATCTAAAACTACCTGAGAGATGTAAAGTGTGAACTTACTCCGGCATTTTTCCCACCAATCCATAGTAATTTGTCGATTAGCCATCAGGATTAAGTTATTACTGGATCTGACAGTTAGATAGCCAATTATACTGGTTTCGATATATACAGTTTCAGTCACAAATTTTGTTTATCCATAATTATTCACCTTCTAATAATAACTTAATTAAGCAATAGCTAAAACAGAATTTTGAACAATTTTTGGCAATTCAATTATTACAAAATAATCGGCAGAATAAAGATAATCTTCTCCACTTTCATCAACTATTCTTAAATCACCATCTTTTGTTGCCTCTTCATCAATTAAAACCACATAAATTTTATGTAACTCCAAAGAAGCAGGATGATTTTTATTATTAATACAAACGGCAAATTGAGCTTCATCTTTCAGATTATTCATGGTTTTTAATCCAAATAAAATTTACGTTTAATCTCTTTTTTACCAATTCCATTAATTTAGTATCCATCAATAATTAGTTTTGGGTAAAATTGATATTCATCTGTCAGGACTTATGCAATAGCACTAATTAGAGTGTGAATATTGCGAATATTGACCAAACTAGACATTCAATTTATTTGTTTCTTTCAATTGTTGGTTTAAATTATCAATTATTTTTCCCTATTTTCTCTTTTCTAATGTTAAAATCAGAAGATAAAATCATTATTGCAGTAAAAATATGAAACATCTGGAGTTAGACGAAACCAATATCAATCTAACAGTAATTATTAACGAAATTGCTACGAACCAGTCTGAAGTTGTCATTACCCGCCAAGGTTTGCCAGTTGCTCGTATTGTTCCTTATACTATTTCTGACCCATCTACAAAAAATTATCCATTACGGGGAATGCCAATCAAAATTGCTACTGATTTTGATGAACCGATGTCTGAACTTTGGGATGCTTTGGAAAAATAATTTTACTCAGTAGTCATATTTTTAATATGATTTCTCAGCCATTCATTGACTAAAATTTGTACATCAATTTTTCTCTGTTCAGCAATTTTAGTGATAAATTGTTCCACATCTGGTTCAAGATAAATGGGGTAATCAAACTTAGCATCGGGATGGTAAAATTTACCTTGTTGTGCCTGATAAAAGTCGTACTCTGATTTCATAATTGCCTCTAATGAAATATAGTAAATTTTTCAACCCTACTCTAGAAAAACTCAAACCAAAAATTCATACCTGGTTAAAATTCCTGAGAATTAGACTGAAAAAACAATTCCAAATAACTATCTTAATTTTAGCAACTTTCCTGAGTATTTTATGTATATCAATCCTACCTGCACTGACTCAGGAAAAATCTGTAACTATCCAAGTATTAATACAAGCTCTAGAAGCTAGTTTTTGGGAACCAATTCAAGCCGACTTTAACAAAATTCACCCCAATATTAACCTAGAAATTGTCAAAGGTCCGAACGATACTAATCTAGTAGAAGATTTATATACATCCTCTTTTTTACTAGGAGATTCTCCTTATGACTTAGTTTATATGGATATAGTTTGGGTGCCAAAATTTGCTGCTGCTAACTGGTTAAAAGACCTTTCAGAAAAAGTCGATATACAAGAATTAAAAAAAATATATTTACAAGGAGACGTTGCAGGAGGAATTTATCACAATAAACTTTATCGAATGCCATTAAATTCTGGTGGAGGAATGCTTTATTACCGCACCGACTTATTAAAAAAGGCTGGATTTAAACCCCCTAATACCTTTGCAGAAATAACCAAAATATCCCAAGAATTGCAAAAACAAGGATTAGTTGAATGGGGTTATGTTTGGCAAGGTAAACAATACGAAGGTTTATCAGCAATGTTTATCGAAATTCTTGAAGGTTATGGTGGTTTTTGGGTAAATTTAGAAACCAATGAAGTAGGTTTAGATAAACCAGAAGCGATCGAGGCAGTAGATTTTTTACGCAAAACTATTAGTCAGGGAATTTCTCCTCCTGGGGTAACTACTTATGCAGAAGAAGACACTCGTCGTTTATTTGAAAGTGGTAATACAGTTTTTCTGCGTAATTGGCCTTATGTATATCCATTAGCATCAGCATCAAAAATAGCTGGAAATTTTGATATTAAACCAATGGTTCATGTTCCTGGAAAAAATAGTGGAGCTTGTTTGGGAGGATGGGGTTTAGGAATAGCTAAAACAACCAAACATCCAGAGGAAGCATGGCAAGTTATTCAATACTTCAACCAACCAGAAGTACAAAGAAAATTTATTTTAGAAACGGGATTTGTTCCGGCGAGAAAATCGCTTTTTAACGACCCTACTTTGGTAGAAAAATTTCCTTATTTACCAAATTTATTCCCAGTAGTTAATAACTCTGTATTACGTCCGCCAATTCCTCAATATGCTCAAGCATCAGATATTTTACAACGTTATTTGAGTGCTGCCTTAACAGGTTCCCGTACACCAGAATTAGCAATGAAAGCTGCAGCTAGAGAAACTCGTGTTTTGTTAACTGGAAGAAGGAGTCAGGAGACAGGACTCACAAGACAGAATTAATTTTCTACAGTTCCTATACCTAAATTTTTTTTATTGAAAAATTACTGTAAATTATAATTTCAGTTAGGTATACTACTAGCGGGCAAGATGTCTGGATAATCAGTGATAAAAAAGTTTTTGTTTGTAGTAGGGCTTCAGCCCTAAGATAGATAGGGCTAAAGCCCTACTACGAACTTTAATTATAAATATTCAATATGAAAAATCCCCAAAATACTTCTATTCCCAATTCACTTGAAAAAAGAGAAAAATTAACAGGATGGGTATTAATTACATCAGCTATTCTCATATTACTAAAAGTTTTTGTTTGTAGCAGGGCTTTAGCCATAATATAGATAGGACTGAAGCCCTACTACAAACTTTAATTATAACTATTCAATATGAAAAATTCCCAAACTACTTCTATTTCCAACTTCCTTGAAAAAAGAGAAAAATTAACAGGATGGCTATTAATTACTCCAGCAATTGTCATATTACTTTTTGTATTTGCTTATCCAATTGGTCGCGCTTTTTGGTTAAGTCTATTCACACAAAATCTAGGCACAGAATTAAAACCTATTTTTTCCGGCTTAACTAACTACAACAGGATATTAACTGATGGTCGTTTTTGGCAAACTTTATGGAACACAACAATATTTACAACTTTCTCTATTTTATTAGAATTAGTATTAGGAATGAGCATCGCTTTAATTTTAGATAAATCATTCCGAGGTAGAGGTTTTGTTCGTACTATTAATCTCGTTCCTTGGTCATTACCAACTGCAGCTATTGGATTAGGTTGGGCATGGATTTTTAACGACCAATTTGGCATAGTTAACGATATACTTCTCCGTTTAGGATTAATTGAAACTAATATTACTTGGTTAGGCGATCCATTCCGAGCAATGTTAGCAATGATTATTGCTGATGTTTGGAAAACAACGCCATTTATTGCCATTATTTTATTAGCAGGTTTACAATCAATTTCCCATGATTTATATGAAGCTCACGCTATTGATGGTGCCAACCCAATACAGAGTTTTCAACAAATTACTATCCCACTATTAATGCCACAAATAATAATTGCTTTGTTATTCAGATTTGCTCAAGCATTCGGCATTTTTGACCTAGTACAAGTAATGACAGGAGGTGGACCAGCAGGAGCCACAGAAACAATTTCTATCTATATTTATGCTACTATTAGACGTTATTTAGACTTTGGTTATGGAGCTTCTTTAGTAGTAGTAACATTTCTATTATTAATTCTTGCAGTAGCGATCGCCTGTACCGTTATGCAGAAGTTAAAAGTCAAAAGTTAAAAGTTTTTGTTTGTAGTTATGCTTTAGCCCATTAAGGAATGAAAACTTTATGATCTACAGAAATTAAATTTGCCTAAGTTCCATGGCGTCTGAGTTCTGAAAAAAAATTCTGTACTTGATTTAATTCTCATTGCTAAATATCTATCTTATATGGGAAAGTTAAAAGTTATATGACATCTAAATAATAAGTGATAAAAAAACTTGTTGTTTGTAGTTGGGCTTTAGCCCATTAAGGAATGAAAACTTTATGATCTACAGAAATTAAATTTGCCT
>NZ_JBNHEP010000075.1:40517-44347 GCF_050015995.1 Dapis brunnea BLCC-M229
TCTTATATGGGAAAGTTAAAAGTTATATGACATCTAAATAATAAGTGATAAAAAAGTTTTTGTTTGTAGTTGGGCTTTAGCCCATAAAATATCTGTTGGTAGTCCATAGTAATGGTAGAGAGAGTGTGGGAAGTGTGGGAGGTATGGGGAGTGTGGGAAGAAATTACTAAAGTATATATCTTCACCATTACTGTGCAGGACTACCAAATATCTATCTTAGGGCTGAAGCCCTACTACAAGCTTTAATTATAACTATTCAACCAGACATGAGATTAAAAGTTAAAATGAGGAATCAAAAATGTCTATATCAAAAAATCAATCGTCAATCAAAATAGGCAGAATAATTCTGTGGATAAGTGTAGTTTTAACTGTAATATTTTGCCTCGCTCCTGTTTTATGGCAGTTACTAACTTCTTTCAAAACTAATGAAGCAATATCAGCAGTTCCTAATATCTACTTTCCCGCCCCAAACCAATTAACTTTTGAACACTATCTCAGTCTCGGTTGGGGTTTTCTTCCCTATATTTTTAATAGTGCTTTTGTTTCGATTATTTCGACAATTATTTGTTTAGGAATAGGAGCACCTGCTGCTTATACTTTAACACGATTAAAAATACCTGGAGAAAATATTATTATTGCCTGTGTTTTAATCGTCAGTCTGTTTCCTTATGTATTGTTATTTTTGGGACTATTAGAAATTATTAGAGCTATTGGTTTAGGTAATAATTATATATCCCTAATTATTCCTTACACAGGCATTAACTTACCTCTGACAATTCTGGTTTTAAGAAGCTTTTTCCAACAGTTACCAAAAGATATAGAAGATTCAGCTAAAATAGATGGTTACAACACAATTTCTATGTTGTGGAATATTGTTTTACCTCTCACAATTCCAGCATTAGTAACCACAGGAATTTTAACCTTTATTTTTGCTTGGAATGAGTTTATTTTTGCCCTGACTTTTATTACTCGTTCAGAAATGTATACCATTCCTGTTGCAGTTGCTCAAATAGGGGGTACTTCCCTCTTTGAAATTCCCTATGGACCTATTGCAGCAGCAACCGTCACAGGTACATTTCCTTTAGTAATTTTAGTATTAATAGCTCAACGGCGAATTGTTCAAGGTATTACCGCAGGTGCTGTTAAAGGTTGACTTAGACGTAGGGTGTTGTTAGCGATAGCGTAACGCACCCACCTTAAAGCAAGAAAAAAAATCGTCCTGTTAAAGGTTGACATAAAGTCAGATATTAGCAACAAAAAAAACGGTACGTTAGCGGAAAAAGTGGAGCGTAACGCACCCTACCAGACTTTCCTATTGACGTTTATTACAGAAAAGAAAATAAGGCTAGCTTGTTTCAATCCCTAATAGGAATTTTAGTTAGTTTAAATTTGTTAAAAAAGGAGGCATTACAAATTGCTAAATTTCAATCCCTCATAGGGATTTTAGTTAGTTTAAACCAAAGGAAAGCTGCCAGGAAAGACTGAAATCCTTACAGGTTTCAATCCCTAATAGGGATTTTAGTTAGTTTAAACGCTGCTAGAAATGTCAATTGTGACAGCAAAAAGAGTTTCAATCCCTAATAGGGATTTTAGTTAGTTTAAACTGAAAAAGGAGCTGCACTGTCTTAATATTCCTATTTTGTTTCAATCCCTAATAGGGATTTTAGTTAGTTTAAACCTCCCTAGTTTTCGCTATCCACAATGATGATTTTCGTTTCAATCCCTAATAGGGATTTTAGTTAGTTTAAACGCTTTGGCTTTGGTTTATTAGTAAATTTATTTTCAAAGTTTCAATCCCTAATAGGGATTTTAGTTAGTTTAAACCAGCATTGATGGCGAGAATCATAACTCGCCATCTTTTTTATTGTTTCAATCCCTAATAGGGATTTTAGTTAGTTTAAACCCTGCTTTTATAGAGTTCGTTAGCTTTATCAAAGTTTCAATCCCTAATAGGGATTTTAGTTAGTTTAAACCGGTAACGCTGCGCTGCAACCCTTTGACTGACACGAGCTTAGTTTCAATCCCTAATAGGGATTTTAGTTAGTTTAAACCAGGGCTAGAAACTCGCGCTCAACTAAATCAATACTCCTTGTTTCAATCCCTAATAGGGATTTTAGTTAGTTTAAACTCTTAAATCTAGGAGAGGTCAGTTGTTCAGCCATGTTTCAATCCCTAATAGGGATTTTAGTTAGTTTAAACAGACCACTTGCTAGAACATCATTTGTTGCTAGGTTTCAATCCCTAATAGGGATTTTAGTTAGTTTAAACAGCAGGGTTGTAGAACCCAGAGCATATTTAATTGTCAAGGTACATTTGCGATGACCATAGATAAAGTAACATGAAGATTCAAAAAATTGCAATAGCTTACCCAAACAAAATCTTCTAAACCCTTACCAGTCAAGCAATACAAAAATTGCGACGATCGCCTCTAACCTCCTACGAAGCTCAAACTATTGCCAATACTGAATCTCAGCCATTTTTTTTCACCTCTTATCTTGTACAGCTACCCATCCGCGCAAATAGCCTAATTTTATTGGCCTAAAAATTAAAAAATGCCCTACTTTTCTCAAGGCCAGGGAAATATAGCTGAAGTCCGAAGTCATATAGAATCCAATTATATAATATTAAGTAGCTAGGCACGAATAAACTTCACTATGTAACAAAATATTAATGCGGTCGAAACCCTTGAGATTGCTTCCTTCCACTCCGTTCCAGTCGCAATGACATAGTAATATTTAATTACGCGTGGCTACTTATGTTTATGATTACTATCTATGAGAATATTCAATCTCCCCACCTCCTCATTACCCCATCACCCCACCTCCCCCAACTAGCGATACATTAGACCATCTAAGAGCCACTAGATATTTGCCAAGCTTTCCAGAATGTGTAAATAGCTAAAATTACCAACAAACTCCGAAAAGCAAAACTCACAACTGAACTAGATAACTTCGGCAGAAAACGAGTGCTAATTTGAGCCCCGATCAAACCCCCAAAACCGAGAAACAAACCTGCCACAAACACAACATTACCATTCAAATAATGACCGAAAGCAGCGGATATAGAAGTGACAACAATGACACCTAGACTTGTTTGAATAGCAACTTTGATAGGTTCGCCGAGTAAAAGAATTTGCAGAGGTACCATAATTACCCCACCGCCAACTCCAAACAAACCAGCTAATAACCCTCCAGTTCCCCCGGTAATAATTCTAGCAATAGTAGGATTTGCACCTTGCCGTTTTTCACCATTGTTTTCAGCATCCTTTTGTTTAGCTATAACACCCTTGCGTAACTCGAACAGATAAATATTAACCAACATTAGTAAACCAAAACCCAATAATAACAGAGTCGAGGAGAGTTGTTCCGCCAAATAAACCCCAACTTGGGCGACAAATAATGCTGGCAATGCCAACAAAAGAACTCTTTGAGGTTTAATGTAACCCATACGCCAATTTTGTAGGGTAGCGGAAGTCGCTGTAATTGTAATAGCTAAAGCGCTAGTTGCTACTGCTTGTATAGGTTGATATCCCAAAGCTACTAACAACGTTACCATAACCATACCACCGCCAATTCCTAAAAATCCAGCTAGAATACCGGAACAAAGACCACCTAGACCTAAAATAAACAGGTTTGTTGGAATCATTATTAAGAGTTGTTTTTAACTAAAGTTAGACACATAAACTTGAATTCAATATAACTGAAAGGATACCCCAAAACGAATGGTATTACTAAATAGACCTCTCCGGAAAAGAGGGAACAGGGAACAGGGAACGGGGAACAGGGAACAGGGAACAGGGAACAGGGAACAGGGAACAGGGAACAGGGAAC
>NZ_JBNHEP010000076.1:0-8437 GCF_050015995.1 Dapis brunnea BLCC-M229
CTCTCACAAAAGATGTTGTTGTTGTGATGGACGTGCAAAAAAATACACAATGACTTGTGGAAAATCACATTTTGTATTTTTTTCCACCTCAAACTGACAATTTAATGCCTTTTTTTACCGCTGGATAACCGGGTTAGTTAGGATATATGTAATGAACAAAGAACATCAGACAAGTCCTGTTTCATTAACTTGTTGGCTGGACACTATAAATAATAGAGCAGCAGGTTGCTTTGAACACAACTAGGATTTACGCAGTAGAACGTATTTTCGTCATTGCGACCGACAGGGTTTGCGGAGCAGTCTGGAACGGATAGCAATCTCAACCAGATGACGCGGAGACGCGGGGACACGGGGACGCGGAGCGTGATGTGTCCCAACCGAAGCGTCCGGGGCGTTAAGCCCCAAGGGTCTGAGTCTCCCATCAAAATCTACGATTTGATGGCTCCCGGTTGGTGGGCGGTTCAAGCCCCCACCATATCGGTGTCTCCGCGTCTCCCCTTCTCCGCGTCTCCGCGTCTGTTCTTGACATCCTAGTTTTTCGTACCTCATGCGTAAGTCCTGACAACTTATAATTTGTAGGATAATAATTATGGCGATTTCTCAAAAAACAAAACCTCAAAATGTAGTTATATCATTTCCTATCCTATTTCTCATAGAGGATTGACTTAATTAACGAATAACGATATAATGCGTCATTAGACAGGCTGCGCTCAATCTCCATGAAATCCATCAGAAGCAAACTCAAATTAAATAATAAACAAAAAACCCTGATGGCTCAACACGCGGGCTACTCACGCTGGTGCTATAACTGGGGCTTAAGTTTATGGAATCAAGCCTATAAAGATGGGTATAAACCTAATGCCCGTAAACTGCGGGAAGTGTTTACTAACCATACGAAACCACTCCACCCTTGGATGAAAGATTTATCATCTAGAGTTTATCAATATGCTTTCATCAACTTAGGTGAAGCATTTAAGAGGTTTTTTCAAGGTATTGCTGCACATCCAAGGTTTAAGAAGAAAAGTAAGTCTGATTCTTTCACAATTGATAATTGTGGAAAACCCATAGAATTAAATGGGTGGAATCATAAACTCCCTTTCATTGGTTGGGTGAAAACTTATGAACCGATTGAGGCAACAACTAAAAAAATAACTATTAGTAGACAAGCGGGTTCATGGTATTTAAGTTGTAGTTACGAATTTACTCCTACTCCAACTCCAAAAACTACTGATGTAGTAGGTGTTGACTTAGGCATAAAAACCTTAGCAACTTTAAGTGATGGGAAAGTTGTGACAAGTGTAAAGTCATACCACAAGTTTGAAGCGAAACTTTCCAGACTACAATACCTTAACCGCAATAAAAATATTGGTTCAGCTAACTGGAGGGCAGCACAACTGAAGATAGCTAGCCTACATCTGCGAGTAGCTAACATCCGCAAAGATGCACTTCATAAATTGACAACTTACTTAGCCAAGAACCACGGCACAATTGTCATAGAAGATTTGAATGTTAGTGGAATGTTAGCTAACCACAAGCTAGCTAAGTCAATTGCAGATCAAGGATTTTACGAGTTTAGAAGACAGCTTGAATATAAAACTCACTGGTACGGTTCTGAGCTGGTAGTAGTTGATAGGTTTTTTCCATCTTCAAAAACTTGCAGTAGGTGCGGTCATGTTCAAGATATGCCTTTAAATGTGAGAACTTATGACTGCCCTAATTGTGAGATATCTATAGACCGCGATCTGAATGCAAGTATCAATTTAAGAAAGCGAGTGCGTAATTCTGAGGTCTCCTCAGAATGCAAGACGCACTCAAGAGATGCGGTCGGCTTGACCGTTGATGCCTGTGGATGAGTAACCGCCGACGGCCTCAGTAGAAGCAGGAAGTAAACATTAAAATATCGTTATATGACGTTTTATATCGGTTTTATGAAGCAGACAAAGAGGCGATCGCTTAACTTACCTCTAGTGATGGAGTTAATTCAGCAGACTTCATGGTATGTAGTGCTTTGACATACTCCCGACGCTCCCCTACGGGAGAGCGCGGGACTTCCCGCCGAGGGAGTTAAATTTTAACGTAGACACAGAAAGCCTATTCTTTGGCCTATCTGAAGGTTTTTCTATCTGTTGTATGATGCTTGAGGATTTTTTCTACTTGACATAATCTAATAAAATATGAGATAATTTAATTTAGCTTTATTATTACTATTTAGCAATGCTATTTGAATGTAAAACTTAATTACACCCAAATAATCATCAGAAAACATTGCTAGAGCTAAAAATACTTTTCAAATAGGCTTAAAAGTTTACAGGGTAAGGATTTCGCATCTAAGAATCATATTTTTTATCCATTTGGGATGGAGTTATTTTCAGGCTGTTGTCCTATTTCCATTACCTCTATGGAGTTTTGAGTGATTTTCGTCACTGAAAATATCAAAATTTTACTGAATTAATATTTTAGGTTGCCTCCTAGTAGGCAGTCCGATGACTTCCCTATCTATGATTTTTATAATTTTTTTTAACTTCTAGTATTGAATATATTTATGAAACCTAATTTTGCAGATTCTTACAAAATCACAGCTCTGACTATAATTCTTGGCACATTAGCAGCAGCACCCACAAAATCTCAACCTATAACTCCTGCTAACGACGGCACCAACACAACTATTAATCAAAACGGTAATCAATTCAACATTGAAGGTGGTACTCGCAGTGGGGCAAATCTTTTCCACAGCTTTGACCAATTCAATGTCAACTCTGGCCAAACAGCCAACTTTGTTACCACCCCAGACACTAGCAACATTCTCGGTAGAGTTACAGGTGGAAATGCCTCTTATATTAATGGTCTTATCCAAGTCATCGGGAGTAATTCCAACCTCTTCTTAATGAACCCCGCAGGCATAATGTTTGGCCCCAATGCTAGGCTCGACATACCCGCTTCATTTAGTGTCACCACTGCCACAGGAATTGGTTTCGATAACAACAATTACTGGTTTGAGGCCATGGGTACAAATAATTATGCTAATTTGATTGGAGAACCCAGTGGTTATAAATTTAATGTATCTAACCCAGGTGCTATAGTTAACGAAGCCAATTTAACATTAAAGCCTGGAGAAAACCTGACTTTTGTAGGTGGTAAAGTCATTAATACAGGAGAACTTTCCGCAGCAGGTGGTAATATCACTATCACAGCGGTAGAAGGTGGCAGTACCCTGAGAATATCTCAACCAGGACATTTATTAAGTTTAGAAGTACCCTCAGCAACAGGGAGCGACTCAGAAACTGGAAGTGTTAACCCCCACTCTTTACCCGAACTTTTAACAGGTGGGAGTGACATGAACGCCACATCCGTAACTGTTAATGAAAGCGGGGAAGTGGTATTGACAGCTTCAAATACAGTGGTTGAAGATGTAGCCGGAACAGCGATCGCTTCTGGGAGTATAGATGTATCAAGTGGTGAGGATGTAGGAGGGCAGGTTAATGTGTTAGGCGATCGCGTAGCTCTCATTGATACTAATATTAATGCTGATGCTTTAGATGGTGGAGGAACTGTATTAATTGGAGGCAACTCGGAAGGCACAGTTTTCAATTCTCAAGAAACTTCTGTTAATAGTGGTTCAACTATTTCTGCTAATACTATTTATTTTGGAGATGGAGGAAATGTCACAATTTGGTCTGATGGAAATACTAATTTTGCGGGAGAGATTGATGTGGCAGGAGGGTCATTTGGTGGTCGTGGAGGGTTGGTTGAAGTAAGGGGACAACAAGAATTAACATTTGATAGTGGCTCAACTATTTCTGCTAATGCTATTAATTCTGGAGATGGAGGAAATGTCAGAATCAGATCTGATGGAAATACTAATTTTGCGGGAGAGATTGATGCGGCAGGAGGGTCATTTGGTGGTCATGGAGGGTTGGTTGAAGTAAGGGGACAACAAGAATTAATATTTGATAGTGGCTCAACTATTTCTGCGGATGCTATTAATTCTGGAGATGGAGGAACGGTAATAGTTTGGTCAGATGGAATTAATAATTTTGCGGGAAATATTAGTGCTAAAGGGGGTCAACTTTCTGGAAATGGAGGATTTGTTAGAGTATCAAGCAAACAGCAATTAATATTTGATGGAAATGTTAATGTTAGTGCAGATTTAGGAAATCCAGGAACAATTTTATTAGACCCAGAAAATCTCATTTTAGGAGGCTTAGAAAGTAACAATTCCCTGGAAAATACCCTGGGTAATATTATTCTTCAAGCTGACAATGATATAACAATAAATGAAAGTATAGAAACTGATTCATCTGTAGAATTAAAAGCTGGTCGTAGTATTAATATAAATGCGGATATTGATACATCAGTTGGAAATGGAAATATTGACTTACTTGGTAATAATGATGATATCAATGGTGTTAACCGTTCTGAGGGGAAAGCTTCCATAAATCAATTAGATGGGACAACATTAAATGCAGGTAGTGGCACGATTAATATTCAGTTAGGAAACTTAGGAGAAGTAGGTGATATAAATCTGGCAAACTTAACAACAACAGGGCAGGTTTTAGTTAATGCCAATGGGGGAAATATTGCTAGAGTTTCTGATAGTTCAATTATTAATGCTGGTAGTGTTTTATTTCAAACTTTTGGTGGTGGTGGAATAGGTTTAACTGATGCACCTTTGCAGTTAAATGTGGATAATTTAGAAGCTGTTTCTGGTAGTAGAGGGGTATTTTTTGATGTAGGAAATGTAAATATTGGTGGTGTGAGTGAGGATGTCAATGGTATTTCTGCTACTGGAGGAGAGTTAGAAATTAAAAGTGAAGGAAATGTGACATTAGCAGAAAATATTTCTGCGGATGGTGCGATCAATATAGAAGCGACTGGAGATATTTCTGCTACAGGAAGTGGAATTAGTAGTAATGGGGAAAATGTTTCTTTGTTTGCCACTAATATTTCTATAGCGGATGAATTTGATGAAACTTCTGGGGATGCGGATGTTAAGTTGGAGGCGACAAATAATATTACTGTTGAGGATATAGAGAATGATGTGTTGGAATTTCAACCAGGAGCAGGAGCGATAGAATTTCGTGCAGATTTCGATAGGGATGGAATTGGTGTTGTGCAGATGTTGGATAATGAGGCGGATACTATTAAGACAAATGAACGGAATTTAACTATTGCTGGCGCTGAAATTATTTTTGGGAATATTAGTACTTATGGATCCAGACATGGTGGCGAAATAAATATCTCAAGTCAGAGTGGTAATATCACTACTGGATCAATTCATTCTAGTACCTATGAGAGTACTGGAAATGGTGGCGAAATAAATATCTCAAGTCAGAGTGGTAATATCACTACTGGATCAATTCGTTCTAGTACCTATAGTGGGCGAAATGGGGGAAATATAACGATCCAGACTGAGGGCGACAATATCACTACTGGATCAATTCGTTCTAGTAGCTATGGGAGTGGAAATGGGGGGGATATAACTATCTCAGCTCAGAGTGTCATCAATATTAAAGAACTCTATTCCACTTCCCTAGAAAGGAATGGGGGGGTTATAACTATCTCAAGCCAGAGTGGTGATGTCAATACCGCATCAATTAATTCTTCTTCCTTGCCGTTGTCTGGAAATGGGGGGGATATAACTATCTCAACTCAGAGTGGTGATGTCAATACTGCATCAATTAATTCTTCTGGTAATGACAATGGGGGAAATATAGAAATATCAGCTCAGAATGGTGATATCAAAATTGAAAAACTGGATTCCTTTTCCTTCGAAGATTTTGAAGCAGGCAATGGGGGAGATGTATTCCTGAAGGCAAAAACAATATCAAACTCTTCAGCAGAACAACTAGTAATCAATACCTTCTCAGTAGGACGAAACTTCTCTAGCAAAGGTGGAAACGTCGATATTACTGCGAACCACCTCAGCAACATAGAAATATTCACGTTATCTGGCCATGCCTTAGCAGGGGACGTGACAATAAAAAGTCAAGCACAAGGAAACTTAGAACTCAGTAACTTATCCATCATCACCAGTAAACAAACTATACAAGATCCTTTTTCCTCCACAGCCAGAATAAGGCCAAACGACCCATTAGGCCGATCGGGCAAAGTATCCATCAATAGCTTTGGTAACATTACCCTCAACAACGTCATCATCGAAAGCGGCACCATAGGCGATGATCCCGCCGGAAATGTCAACATCAACGGCCTTGGTAACATCACCCTCAACAACACCAACATCCTCAGCACCACCAACGCCGAAGGCAAAGCAGGCAACATCAGCATCACAACCCCAGAAAACATAAATATTGCCGGAGATCCAGACACAACAAACACCATAGATGGAGAAATCAAAGTTACCACAGATAACATCGGCAACGCAGGTGAAATCAAAATAGAAGCCCAAAACCTGACAATATCTGACGGCATATCCATCTCAGCCTCCACCACAGGAGTTGGGGATGCGGGAGCCATTAACATCAACACCACAGAAAAATTTAATCTCCAAACAGAAACAAGTCTGACTACAGAAAGCAACAGCCCAGGAAAAGCAGGAGACATCACTATCGACTCCCCAATAGTCAGCATAGGAACCGGAGCCGAAATTAGTGCCACAGCCAGAGAACAAGCAACCAACCCAGAAGCAGGGGACATCACTATCAACAGCAACGAACTGAACATCTCAGGAAAACTAGGAATATTCGCTGAAACTCAAGGAGCAGCACCAGCAGGTTCCCTTATCCTCCAACCCTACAACGACAACCCAGATCTAAAAATTAACTTCACCAACCAAGGTTTCATTTCGGCCTCCACCACATCTAAAGGTAGCGGAGGTAACATATCTATCAAAGCCCCAGAAAACATAAATATTGCCGGAGATCCAGACACAATAAACACCATAGATGGAGAAATCAAAGTTACCACAGATAACATCGGCAACGCAGGTGAAATCAAAATAGAAGCCCAAAACCTGACAATATCTGACGGCATATCCATCTCAGCCTCCACCACAGGAGTTGGGGATGCGGGAGCCATTAACATCAACACCACAGAAAAATTTAATCTCCAAACAGAAACAAGTCTGACTACAGAAAGCAACAGCCCAGGAAAAGCAGGAGACATCACTATCGACTCCCCAATAGTCAGCATAGGAACCGGAGCCGAAATTAGTGCCACAGCCAGAGAACAAGCAACCAACCCAGAAGCAGGGGACATCACTATCAACAGCAACGAACTGAACATCTCAGGGGAACTAGGAATATTTGCCGAAACCGAAGGAGAAGCACCAGCAGGTACTCTGGCTCTCAAACCCTACAACAACAGCCCAGAGTTAGATATCAAGTTCAGGAACCAAGGTTTTATCTCAGCCCGCACCACATCAACAGGCAATGGTGGAAATATTGATATTAGCGCTCCAGAAACAATAGAGATAAGAGGGGATGGGAAAATTTCAGTTGAAACCATAGGTACAGGTAATGCAGGTGAAATTAACATCAACACTCAAAACCTGAGCCTGAGTGAAGGAGTTAGTATTTCGGCAGAAACCGACAGTGCCGGAGCAGCCGGAAATATAGAAATAAATGCCCCAACACTAACTATTGGGAACGGTACCTCCATCAGTGCCACAGCACTAGAGAATGCAACTAATACTAATACTGATACAGAAACAGGTGGAAATATCAGAATCTTTAGCAACAACCTCAACATTTCAGGGGAACTAGGAATATTTGCCGAAACCGAAGGAGAAGCACCAGCAGGTACTCTGGCTCTCAAACCCTACAACAACAGCCCAGAGTTAGATATCAACTTCAGCAACCAAGGTTTTATTTCAGCCCGCACCACATCAACAGGCAATGGTGGAAATATTAATATTAGCGCTCCTGAAACTATAGATATTTCAGGGGATGGGAAAATTACAGTAGAAACTGTAGGTAGTGGCAACGCAGGGGATGTCAATATTAATACGGGTTCTCTAGAAGTTACTAATGGTACACAAATATCTGCTAGTACCAAAGGAACAGGGAATGCGGGTAGCGTCAATATTACAGCAGACAATATAGTGCTTGATGGAGTCTCCACAGATGGCACTCAGCGCAGTGGAGCATTTAGTGTAGTAGCACCAACAGGGGAAGGAGAAGCAGGGAATGTAACTATTAACACTGGTTCTCTAACAGTTAGTAATGGTGCATTAATATCTTCCGATCTTCTTGGCAAAGGTAAGGGAGGAAGTGTCAATATTACAGCAGACAATATAGTGCTTGATGGAGTATTAAATGATCTACCCAGTGCAGTATCTAGCACATTGAGATCTGGAGCAGAAGGAGAAGCAGGGAATGTAACTATTAACACTGGTTCTCTGACAGTTACTAATGGCGCTAAAATCTCACGGGGTGACAAGCTAGTTGAAAGCTATGTATAGAAAGGAATTTACCTTCGG
>NZ_JBNHEP010000077.1:0-43426 GCF_050015995.1 Dapis brunnea BLCC-M229
TCTGGTTGATTTTTCCAACCAGTTGCTATTTGTTGCACCGCTTCAACTCGCACATTCCAATTTTCATCAGACTCTACTCTTTCTTTGAGCCAAGTATAGGTTAAAGGGTCATCCCTCCAAGTTATAGCTATCACTTCCACTGCTTGAGTACGAATTTCACGAACTAAGGCTAAATTTTTCTGGTAAATTTCTTGAGAGTAAGAAGCATCAAAAGATATACGGTCATAAGGTTTATAATAATAACCAAGGTCATACCCAGTCAAATCTTTTAATCTATTTAATAACTGATTCCCCAAATCACCCACACTATGACGACTTCTAACTTCAAACAAACACTTGCCCGCCAAAAACAAATTCAGAAACTTTTCCTCTTCCCCTTCTTGCTCCATCAAATAAGTAATAATATCTCCCACAAACTTAGCATCAATCATCCCCGCAATTAATCGCAAAACCTCATGCCATTTTTCATCCAGCCAATGGTTCCCAAAAACATCATTTATTAACTCATCTATTCCCAGACTTTGTGTTTCCTTAAACTGCCAAACAAAACTCCAAGCACAGAAATATTCCAAAAAAGTTCGATGCACAAAAGCATAATATTCAGCACCAACAAAACACAAAATAAAATTACGACTCCGCAACTGTTCTATCAACGCCCTAGCTACAGTTCTCGCATCATTAATATCCACACTTTTTAGATAATCCCTGATGATTTCTTCCAAATCATTTCCATGAATCAAATTACCAGCCAAACCTTCTTTATTCCCCTGCATAAAAAAAGCTACCCGGCGCAAAATTTCCTGCTTATCTTTATAGTCAATAGTTATCGGGTCAATTTTTTCATTAACCAACGCCCGTTCCATATCCCACTGCTGTAATAAAATCCGCGAAGCTTGATTATAAAGTTCCGCCCTATCTCTCGGCAATTCTTGATGACGATTCAAGACAGCCATCATAGTTAATAAAAGAGGATTTCCCGCCAATTCTTTAATAGCTGAAGAATCCTTAATTGCCCGTTTCAACCTTTCCCTTTTTCTCTCCCTTTCTGCTTTATCTTGATAAGTCAAATCATGCCAACGTTGAATAAAATTCTCAACTTGTTCATCCTCTAAATCTTGCAACATAAAATGATAAAACTCAGCATCCCGGAGTTTTTGTGACTTATAACCAATCACCCTTGAAGTCACAATAACTCGCACATTTTTATAGTCATTAGTAAACCGATGAATATCAGTAATTACCTCTTCTCGTTTAGCAGGGTCGAAAACTTCATCCAATCCATCAAACATCACAATAGCATCACCATTTTGTAATTTGGCATGAAGTTCCTGTTGAGGCAAACGGCAAGTCACACCACTACCTTTTTCCAAAAATTCCAGAAAATCTTTGCATTGATTAGCAATATGGTTCCGCACATAAGTCCGCAGTTCAATTAATAGAGGAATTGGCTTTAAAGGCAAATCTTTCAGAGGTAATTCTGCCCATTGCAAAGCGATATATTGTAATAAAGTAGACTTGCCAGAACCGGGGTCGCCCAGAATAACTAAATATTTATAATTGCGATCTTCAACTAATTCTAAAACCGAGCGAATAGGCAGATCTAAATATTTTCGGCGGAGACTTTTTAATTGTTCTGGAGAAAGTTCTGCCTCTAACTGCCCAGTCTCTTTTAATCGTTGGAGATATTCTTTAGGAATTTCATGTAATTGAGGCATAAATTCTTGAGATTCCCGGACATTTTGGGGAATAAACATTCGCCATAATTTCAATTGATCGTAACCATAACCACTCGTATCTAAACTCTCTAATTTGAGATTGCCATATTGTTCTCGAATTCCTTCTTGATGTTTTTTAAGGTCAAACTCTGGTCTGATTTCAGAGTTTTTAGTTGCCAGTTTATCTAGATTTTGAGAATCTAATATTTTCCTTAATTCATCAGACTTTATCCGAATCAGTTTGACTTTTTTGAGATAATCTTTTGCTATTCCTTCCCAGTCAAAAGTTTCTGGTAAAACTGGTGAATATGGATTTATTTCATTCCAAGTTCTAACCAATTTCTTAGTATCTAAAACTTTAATATCTTTATTAAATGGACTACCAAGAATTTCTAAAACTGACTCATTTTTCAGAAATAATTTTAAAGGTTTAGTGTATTCGTCAATTTGATCTTGATTTAATTCAGCAAGTTCCAATTCTTGCTGTACTAACTCTAAAAATTCTTTAATAGCTTCCGCCGTAGTTTTTTCTAAAGACTTTTTTTCTTGATTTGTTATCCTATCTTTAAAATCAGTAATACATTGCTTAAAAAAATCTTTAACATAGTTTTCAAGTGCTTCTTTAGCCAATTTTCCCAGAACTTCTTTAGCGAGAAATCCCACTAATTGACTACCTGCTACAATTGCAAAAGACTCAAGCATAATTATTTAACCTTTAATTTTAATAATTATAGCAATCCGCGCATAGGTTGCGGGTAATCAAAAAGTAGATAAAAAAACTGAAACTCCCACCTGTTGCCTGTTCCCTTATTATGTTCGGTTAAATAGTTATTATAATTAAAGTTCGTAGTAGGGCTGAAGCCCGAACTGTAGATAGGGCTTCAGCCAACTTTATTATAAGTGATTATCCCCAATTCGTAGTTCCCCCGGAGGGGGCACATGATATAATTTCCTCTCGAATAGACTTGTTAATTGCATGCACCAACAAATCGAGCAGCTATCTCCAGAGAGTGCCGAAAAGTGGTTTGATGGTTTGATAGATGCAATACATTAGACATAGGCGTGAAAATTCAAAATCAAATCAATTCTCATCCAGAAATTATCAATTACTCCCCTCCTGGGAGGGGTTAGGGGTGGGTTAAGTGTTCCCAGTTAAGTGTTCCCTCTTTTCAGGATATGTCTATTATAGCGCTACCCATTAAGGTATTTGACATTTATAAATCCTCAAATCCTTTGATAGTCTCCTGTTCCCAGTTAAGTGTTCCCTATTCCCGATTCAAGTAGCGCTATACATCTTGAATATTTTCCTCGGAGCAGTTTTCACTTTGGTAGACTACTGGTCTGTCAAACTTATTTTGATGGGTGATAAATTCTCAAAAGTCTTGATTGATCAGCTTTTCAATTTTTAAATCCCCATCAATTCAAACTTGACAGACCACTACATAGATCCTATCTTAAAGCCAAAATCTCTGTATTCTATCTTAATGAAAACTGCTATCAACCGATCGCTATTACTAATAGACATCTCCGATAATTAAAAATCAAATCAATTCTCATACGCATAATATCAAATCCTGTTAAACAGTTATAGATTGGTTAAGTCAAGAGGAGTCAGGAGTCAGGAGTCAGGAGTCAGGAGTCAGGAGGAGAGAGAATTACAAAGATTTAGTGGTTATGACGATTGGAGATTTTTTTTATGTCCAATCAAGCGGATTTGATATAAATCATCAATTATTTCCCCCTACTCCTGTAGGGGCGATTCGCGAATCGCCCCTACTCCCTCTTTTCCGGAGATGTCTAATAAAATCAAATCCAATAGCGTCAAGCTCTAACTAGGAAATCATCTGCCTCCAAAGATACTCCATTAGAGAAAATAGCAAAGCGATCGCCATCTCCCAAGCCATTCTCAATACCATTAGGATTGTAATATAAGGTACTATTAGCAGAGTCATAAACGATCGTCGCATCAGCGGTAAATACATCTGCTTCACTATCCACAACAGCAAATTCGCTACTATCTAGACTTTCTCCAGGAGTAGTTGCAATGGCAGTGAACACAGTCACATCCAAGATAATTCGATCTTGACCGGATACAAAATCAGTAATTTCATCCACGCCTAAATTTGCTTCGCTAAATGTTTTATTAGCAGCAAAGATAAACTTATCCTTACTCGCTCCACCACTAAGAATATCGTCATCCTCTCCTCCATTGAGGCGATCGCGACCGAGACCACCGCTCAGACTATCTTCTCCACTGCCACCAAGCAAAACATCGAAACCCAGCCAACCAATTAAGCTATCGTCGCCACCATTCCCCTTCAAAGTATCGTTTTCATAACCACCTTTGAGAGTATCGTCACCATCACCACCATTGATACTATCATTACCCCGGTTGCCATAGAGTTCGTCATTACCAGCAAAGCCAAACATAATATCGTTACCACCGTTACCTTGCCGAAGATCGTCTGCTGAAGTTCCCTGGAGTAGGTCGTTAGAACTAGAAGAAATACTTGTTAAAATTTCCGAACCAGAAATCTCATCAACTAACTCAATATAACCTGTGCCACCTTCTCCTGCTTCTTCTGCAAAAAAGTCTTTCAGGGTCAGATCCTCCGCTGTTTGGAAACTACCATCTTGGTTGACATCTATAATTAGATCTGTATCTTCTCGATGCAAGTCTGCCATAGAAGTTTCCATACCTTCAAGAGTCAAAGTTTCGCGACCAGCTATTTCTTCAATCTCCAGACCTCCAACATTAGCAGCATTCAACTCAAATAATTCATTACCCGTACCGCCAGGAAGTACCCCATCTTCGGCATCCTCCACAGTTCTCACCGGTAATATTTGACCCCGAATATCACCAGGTTCGGGATTTTGGTTTGTATGCACCTGAACGTAGAGGTTGCCATGAAATAGGTTAAATAGAGAAATTGTCACTGGTTGAGTTCCCGGCATTTGAGCGGTAGGTAGAATGGCTATTTCCCCGGTAGGAACATCGCCTCCTTCTAGCAGACTTGCTGCAACTATGCTGCTTTCTGCCGTAGAGATAGTAATGTTTTCTGTTATCTCAACTGTTGCACCGTTGCCAAAATTGAGCTGAGTTCCCTCAAAAATGTTGAGTTCGTCTCGGGGTTCCCCATCTAGTAGTTTGATACCTAAAGTTCCATCATCGTAAGCTTCAACAACTTCAATTTCTAATTCAGGAGCTGTCCAGTCACCATAAACCCCATCAGACTTGGGTTCAGAATGGCGAGCAAAATTGGCAGCAGCATCCGACCAATCCCACTTACCTGCAATTGTTTCATTTTCGTAGTCGATCTCAATGTCATCATCATCTACGGATGGTGCCCCAAAGATATTCAAAACGTGACTGCCATTAGTGCCATAGTCGCGGTGGTGAAAGTGAATTTTGGTGACGGCGTTATCGGCGGTACGTTCTGCGGGGTCTTCAATTAGATCGATTCCATTTAATTGAATGGTATATTCTATTTCTGTCTGTTCGGCATTCAGGCTAAAAGTTGCAACTCCTGTAGCGTCTGACTCTACTCCATTTTGACTGCTGTCTAAGAAGGCTTTAAATTCTTGAGCTGGTTCAGTCATGCCGAAGTTTTCCAGCAGATAGTTTTGAGCCGCCAGAATAGTATCTTGGTCTGCATCGGGGGCGGGAGAGAGATTTTGATTGTAGAGAATATAAACAGGATCGGAAGGAATGCTACCAGGAATATTAGTTTCAACGTTGACTGGCAAGAGGTAAAGTCCGTCATCAATACCTGTAGGTGAGGTGCCTGGCTGTAGTTCCATGACGTAATGCCAGTGGTCGTTTCCTGCCTGGTCATATTCTGCATAATAGTAGGGTTGTCCTTCTACAGCAGCTTCCTCTGTAGTGACTTCATTTGCGAATTCTACATACCATTCACCTTCATCATTAACCAACCAGTTTTCTTGATACCAGGTCATCACCTCTCCACCTGTGGAAACAAAACTTTCACCATCCCAGACCTTGAGTTCATCAAGAAAGTTTACTTGGAAATAGGTATTGCGTTCGGGATCGAAAGAATCATCCACTGGACTCCCATCTACAGGAGTATCGTAGAACATATCTACCTGTGGTGTGAAGCCAGGAAAATAGGATGCGTTATCAGTATAGCGATAGTCGAAGGGAGTATCCAATTCTTCTACTACTCGGTCATCCCAAACCCCAACTTGCCCTAAAGTAAGATAGTCATCAGAAAATAGATTGCTGTAGCCGTTGCTCACGCTATCATCTTTGCCAAGATAGGCTCTGACTTTACCTGTTTCATCTTGACCAAGATAGAATTGTAAGCCGTGAAACACTCCAGAATAATATTTAATAATTTCTGGTAAAAAAGCCACCTCTGAAGTAACCGAACCAATGCGAGTTTCTAAATTCCAAGTTCCACCTTTTAATGGGTTACCCACCTGATGTTTTGAAGCAGCAATATTGGCTCGAGTTAGTTGATGTAAAAGTTGGATAAAGTTATTTGATTGACTAGCAATATTACAACTATAGAGTAATAAATCGACAATTCCCCATTCTTGGAGATATCCAGTATATTTGGGGAGATTTTGCTCGGTTATAGGTGTTTTTCCTAGATATAAAATACCAGGATCACCATGACAAACAATATGTAAACTATTAGTTGGATAGTCAGATAAAAGTTGGGTAATTTGTTCTATACCGTCACGGTTAGGGTCAATTAAAACAACTTTTGTTTGTGGAGTAACTCCTGCAGCTAACTGGCGATAATTATCCACTCTAGTGTCAATTACCATTAATCTTTTATACTGTTGGAATAGCTCCAACTTTTGGTTAATTTCTATTGATTCTGTTGCTTTTTTTAAGATTGAATTCATATTGACAAATCCTCAAATTGATAAAAGTTAGGAAAATATCTTAATGTTTCGGTCAATGTTTTGTAAAAAGACAATTTGTCAAAGATTAAGCAACTATAAAGTATTGGATATGAATTGTGAATTGGTCTTATCGTTAGTAGTTCATATTTTTTATCCTCGCCAACTAAATCATAATAATCCCTCTTGCCTTTGTATTAGACCTCTCCGAAAAAGAGGGAGTAGGGAGTAGGGGGAAAGAATTGATTATTTATGTGCGATAATTGATTGTATTTTTTATTATCGGAGATGTCTATTACTTAACTATTCAATACAAGAAAAGGGAAGAATATTTCTCCCCTTTCAAAAGTTTTTTTTACTTACATTTTAGAGTTAGACGTGCTACTACATTCTTTTTCACCGCTAATTCTAACTAACTTCCGGTTCCGAACCCTTCAATTCACAAACCATTCCCGAACAAGCGGGATCTTGAGGTCCCATCTCTGGTAACTCACTCGCTAAGACATAACCATTCATCAACTCGGAAAAATTATCCGACTTACGCCGTTCCAACATCTCCCGTTGCAATTTTTCATATTCCTCTTTAGAAATACGCTCGAACGGCAACCGGGGAAACGGTGCGTCAAACCGCGCCAACAGCGCCGAAGATATATAACCCTCATCATCGCGAATGGCTTCATAAATGCGTTTACCCAAAGGTTCAATTTCTTCCTCTGTCAGCAGAATGGTGCTACTGCTATTATGAGTCGTCCAATGTTGCTGTACTCCCATGTAAAAATCAAACATAGAAGTAGCGCTAAACTTCTCAATAGCAATCTCTTCAACCCCAGGTAAGTCTATCCAAGATACCTGTACTGGAATTTCTACTAACCATTCTTTAGCGCGATCATCAAAAGGATCGTTCAGTAAATTGCCATTTTCATCTTTGCTTGACTGCCCTGGAATTACAGAATAACCATAATCAAGACAAGCTAATGCTACGGGGTCATTTTTGGCAAAAGTAATCCGTCGCACCCACCGCAAACCAAAAGGAGGATGCCAACCAGGAGCAGCATTTGTTAACAGAGATTTTGTCCCGCTAGGCTGAATAGTTGTACAACGGTTCGGACGTTTGAGGTTGTGGCGATCGCAATAATCCCACACCACCCGATGCACTATTTCCCGCCAACGGGTTAAATATTCTGCCTCCTGTTCTTTAAATTCTAGACCTTGAATAGTTTCCGGGCGACCTGCTTGCCACCAACCCAACCATTCAATACCAAAAGCTTTTACAAAAAAGTCGAACAAACCAGTAAAAGACACCCCAACAATAGGGTCTAATTCTCGACTATAACTATAGCGAGGTTCGACGAATTTATGGTTAAGTAAAGTTGCCACAGAAAGAGCGCCAGCAGTAAAAGCTTCCTCCTGTTCTTTATGATTATTCGGATCAATTTGATTCAGATGGATCTCTGACAAGTTACAGTGGAAATTAGCCCCAATTATTTCGCCACAATTGTGAGTTAGACAACCATTAGCAATGAAAGAATTAGTTAAAGGAACGTGCAAATCATAAACAACTTCCTCTCCAAATTCTTCAACTTTTTTCACCTTGGAAGTAAACTTAGAATCAATAGTTGATTCAGAATAATTAGGCAATGGTTTTAGCAGCCATTTTTCAGCTTTAATATCCTTACGTGGGCATAGTGGAAACCCAATTAATTTTTGAAATAAATCAAAGTTAAAGGTAGAAATAAATAATCCATAACTGCCTCTATCTAAACTTATTTTTTGAGTCCCATCAACAGTTGTATAAGGTACACCTCTATAACCTTCTTTCCTAATTAATCGAACTGTACTAATAATTCCTAAATTAGACAGAATTAACTGAATTTGTTGGAGTAGTTTTTCCGAAACTATAGCTAATTTGATTCTTCTGGAATCTTTATCTACTGTGCCATCTGCACTAAAAATTCCTTGTAAAAAACCAATTAAAACTTCCTGAGATTGACTCAAAAAATCATTAGGAAGTTCTTCTTTTCCAACTATACCTAAATCGGCAAAAAACTTTTCTAATTTAGGAGATTGGGTGCGGAACTCATAAACTCCTTTATGCAGTGTAGTTACATATTCTCTTCCTGTAATTGACGCAACTGCTTTTCCAACAATATTGTAGGCAGTTTCATACTCATCTTGGTTAAAAACAAACCCTTTAGCAAAATGATCTTGCTTCCTACCATGACCCTGACGAGCCTTAATTTTGACATTATATCCATCTCCGTACCACCAACCAAGCATTTGAGCTTGAGCAACAGAAATAGTACCTTTGCCAAAATGACCTGCTCCTCTCTGAACATAAATATTGTCATTATCAGTTAAATCTTGAGTGCTAACCCAACCTCGACTGGTAAAATGTTGATGGTCTGCTGTACATCGCATTTGCATTCCATTAGTCAGCATAATTTTGTAGGTAGTTTTCACTCCTGTAGCAAAAGCGATCGCATCTGTTAATCTAACACCGGATAAACCTACGGAACGCAAATCTACCAATGCTTTGAATTGTTTACCTACTAAATCCTGAATCGGAATTAATCCTTGGTCTGTAGACACTAAGGTATCTCCAGAATGGCAAGGGTTTAAACCTAATCTCGCTAACCGATGTTCGAGTTCATCATTACTAATATTCGGATAGTGTTCCTGAAACCATTTTTTGGCATTATCTTCTCCATAAGCTTTCAAGAAATCTCTTTTTATTTCGAGCGTTCGTAATAAATCACAATTAGCACGAGCAACTGCTTCACCTGCCCATTGAATAGCACCTTCTCCAGAATAAAACTGTTTTCTCACCGCCTCAACACATTCTTCTAATGTTGGTTTGTGGTGGAAAACATGGGTGTGATTTGCCATTCTCAAAGCATCTCTTTTCGGGTCAATTCCCCAGTTACCGTTTTCATCTTGTCGCCAAAGATTATCCTTCGCTACAGCAAAGAGGCGATCGCTACTATTGCCCTGACGCATTCCGGCACTGTTCGCTACTAAAATTCCCTGACAAACAAATTCATGGATACTGGCAACTTCAATATCATAAGTTGATGCTTCTCTCACATGCATCTCAACTTTTTTCACTTTTACCGGAATCAAATCTGTAGCATCGGCGATAAAGTTCTTGACAATGCGAACCATCATCTGCTTGCGATTATTCCAATCAAAAGTATTCACTAAAGGTTGAGCCATTTCCCTGGGAAACCCGTGGTCGTGGAAAAATTTAGGTCGCTTACGTTTTTGCTCTGGAAATTGAGTAGAGTAAGTCATCATTACTTTTTCTACTGCTTCAAAAGCACTCTCTCCTACAGTTACTAACTCACCTTCCCACTTTCCAGTTCGCTTGCGCACCGAACCACACAATCTCGTGGTGATTCCTAAAGATGCGTATAATGCTTGCACCTGTTGCAGAAAATCTTGGTAAACTGAAGCTACGAGTACACCCTGAGAATGACAACCATCCGCATCTGCTAAACCTGCTAAATAAGCTTGACGAATTTCTATTGTTCCCATCAGAATACAGTCAGGAATAGTAATAGAAGTAAATGACTGTTTAAACTGTGACAGGTATTTGTTAAGAATGCTGCTATTTAACTGAAGTTCATAAGCTTTAGTTTTACATTGTTCTGGTGTTCTCAGTGTATGTGTTTCTAAACCAAATTCTTGAGCAACATTAATCAGTCGTTCCAGAATTTCCGGACTATCCTGGTGGACTCGAAATCTGACTCGCCATCCATCGGAGGGAACCGATCCATCTCCATGCAAATATCCCAGAAAATAAGCAACTTCACTGGTAAGAGCGGGTACTGTTATTGATTTTACACCATGGGAAGTGACGCCTTTCAACTCAGGGAGTTCAGTGGGAGTACCAGGTATTGCTTGAGGCACAAAAATCAAGCGATCGCCCTCTTGCAAGTCTTTAGCTTTAATCATTTTATAGTTACCATACAAATCTTGCAGCACGGCAACTTTATGATCGGCAGTACATTCAAAATATCCGTCTTCTGTTTGAATGCGACATAAAGACTGAGTACCCTGATCGAAGAAATTTGTCACAGGATAAAATCCTTTGCTCGTTAAGACGCGATCGCCAATTCTAATTTTTTCAATAGGTACTAACCCCGATGCTGTATGTACTAAAGCACCTTCTGGTAAGCAGCGTCTGATATTTCCGGCGACGATCGTGACTGCTGCTTCGTCAATAAGCAAGCAACATTCCACAGAATTTAATTGTCGCCCAACTGCTTGATTTAAAATGTTCCCACAACGTTGATACAATTCTGGTAATTTTACCGGGTTGGCAACACCACCGAATCCCTTTAAAGGTTCGCCCGCAGGTCTCACATCGCTCAAATCAATGATGACATTCACCTTTCCCGAAAATCGCTCATCTGTTGACAACTCCAACAAAGCTTGATAAGATCCTACCCAACCTTGACGACTATCACCAACAAAAATTTCTGCTTGGTCTTGATGAAATTTGACTTCTGTCAACTCACGACGTGACTCAGCAGGAGTGGCACCAATTTCACCCCGCAATACAATATTTAGAGCATTGCGAATTGGTGGAAGTTGATTTATATTATGTGGTTCTAATACTGCACCGGTACCACACCCCATCATCGCTAAGTCCATTAACAAACCGAAGGAGCGCCAGTCTATAATATTAGTGGAGGAGCAGTTATAAGCCCCCGAAAAGTTTTGCTGTTGTGTAATCCATTCTGTGTTGCCCTAAGCCATACCATCACTGACATGACTCGGCTTCAAAACCGTACTTGATACTTTCGCATCATACGGCTCCTCGATGTTGCAGCCACTTTCTTTGGCACTATCTCTTTTGGTTTTGACGTTGTGACAGTAATTATGGAGAAGTTGGTAGTTTTTGTATTCATCTTTTCCACCTTTGGACTGTGGAATGATATGGTCTACTTCCATTACGTCCCCATCTTTGAAATACTGTCCACATTCTGCACATTTCCCTTTTTGTTTCTTCAATAGATTGGTTACTCTGACTGGTAGTTCAACGTTCTTTCCCCTTCTGGCTGACCAATAAATTAGGTCTCCATCGTAGGGACTTTTTGTTCCTTTTACCTTCACAAAGTTTTCTATTTTTGAGTCTCTATGTCTTAAGAGCGTTACGGGTTTTTCTTTTCCTTCCGCTTTAAAGACCCAATTGTTATTACCTTTCTTTTTGAAGTACTTGCTAATTGTTTCCTTTTTACTCTTATTGTTGGATTTTCTTGTTGCCCAACTTATGAGTTTTAGGGTAACTAAGTGGTCTAATTTACCAAATATCTTTGCACTATTGACTTTTGAGTAGTAGTTGCTCCACCTGGTTATTATTGGGTTTAGCGTTTTGATTAATTCCAGTTGTCCACAGGAATGTTTTAACTGGTCTACTAATGTTGATATTTTAGTGTAGTGCCGTTTAATTGCCTCATTACTCGGCTTGACATACGTTTTATAACCCAGTGGTTTACCGTGAGGATTTTTCCCCGTAGCATACTTACCAACAGGGTATTGTCTTATGTTGAAGCCTAGGAAGTTAAATCCAGGTTCCTCGTTTTCTACCTTAATTAAGGTATGTGTTAAACGAGTTTTTTCAGCTTTGAGTTCTAATCCCATTTCAAGTAAGAACTTTTCTATCAATGCTTTACAGTTCTGTATCACTTCTATTTCGGGGTGAAGTATTACAAAATCCTCTGCATATCTTATTAAGCTGATTTGCTGTTCATTCTTATCTTTCTTTCCTGGTAAACTTCTTGCGTAATCCTTCACTACTTTTTCCATTCCATGTAGAGCAATGTTTGCTAATAGTGGTGAAATACCTCCTCCTTGAGATATTCCTTCATTTGTGGGAAACCAACTTTTTCCATCTACTACTCCAGCTTGAAGCCAACTTTTAATTTGTCTTCTTACTTTTGGAAAAGTATTTAATTTTTCCAGTAGTTTTTGGCGATCGATTTTGTCAAAACATTTTGCTATGTCTGCGTCCAGAACAAACTTGCTCTTTTGCTTGATAGCTGCTTTGATTCCCTCAATAGCATCCATACAGCTTCTACCTGGCCGGAATCCATAGCTATTAGGCTCAAATTTTGCTTCCCATTCTGGTTCTAGGGCTAGCTTTACTAATGCTTGCTTGGCTCTATCTGAGATTATTGGGATTTCTAAGGGTCTTTTTTCTGTTTTCCCTGGTTTGGGTATCCAGATTCTCCTTGTTGCTTTTGCTTTCCAATCTAATGTTAGATTTTCTGCTAGGCTTACTCTTTCGGTTGGTTTTAGGTTTTTCTTCCCATCTATACCAGCCGTTACTTTTCCCCTATTGTCCTGGGTCACTCTTCTAGTTGCCAGCATCTTGGCAGACCACGAATTTAGCAGGGTTTTTTGCAATTTGTGTGCAGTTTTAACGTCGCCCCTTTGAGTAGCTTGATAGATTCTGTTTTGCAACTTGAATACGGCTCTTTCTAGCTTTGGCCAGTGAACCTCATTCCATACCACCATCGTTTTTATCCGTGTTTTAGTCTTTTTGATTGCTATTTAAAACTCTAACTTCTACATCATCGGAGGTCTGTCTGCGTATCCTACTCATTACAAGCAGGCTTGCTTTTGACCTCATCCTCTCCATATATATGCTTACGGATTGGTTCCTACTCTGCTTATCGACCTTTTTACAGAGAGCAATATATAGGATTACTTCGTTCCATATAACCATTCTTTGAGTGTTTAGGATGGACATTATCAGCCGGAGACTAAGTAAACGTGTCCAATAACGGCGGTAGGTATTGGCCTTTTATGTCTCAGTGTCTTTTGACCGCAGTGTATCAACCTTTCTTTTCACTGCTTAATGGGTTACGACTGTTCATCATGCCTTCACTTTCGTTCACCATGCACTCTTTGCTTGCTAGGATTTGGCTCAAGGTTCTCCATTACTAGCTTTTATCCCTGCTTTACCCTTTGATGACCATTCTCTAGATAAGGGATAGGCTGTCACTTCCACGTTCTGAAGGGTAGGTTTCTCACCTACATGGCTATATAGTTATCAAGTTCTTGTCCAATTTGGACTTGAACCAGCAGGCCATCCTCACTTTCCATTATTGGCTAAAAGCCTTACTGTAATAGTGTTTCGGCCTAACGAATCACACGCCACCAACCCATAACCAACGGCCAGAGGATAGGGCCTTAAGTTCACTTTGCATCCGATAGAGTAAGTCTGTTTCTTCGGGGGTGAGTTGGCCTAATTTTCTCAGGCCATTAATTGTGCGATCGCACACTTCTACCCAAGTTTCACGGCCAGTCTCTGTCTTACGGCTATAAGTTCTATAAAATACCGGATTAGCAGTGGGAGCTGTTTCTGGGAACTCCTTCCGATCTACTTTTTCTAGTTCTCGTACCATAGTTCAATAGAAAATAGAATTTTTGGGAAAATAAGCAACAAATTATGAGTGTAGCGATTTTTTATATATAGCGTCAAATTATTGACAAATTTACCAAATTACTCTACATTTTGTGTTATTTTTATTTTTAGGAAAGGAATTAGTCTTGAGAGATTGAACTCGAATTCAATTAGAGTTAAAAATAGAAGTAAAATAAATCCAAGACCTTAGAAATATTCATGAAAAAAACGGTTTGAACAGCATTCTGTAGGAAAGCCTAAGTACGAGTTAGCTGAATGCTTACGAAGATATTAAATAAGTTGCTATATTATGTTCCGGAAAATATTATTTTTTAATAACAAATACAAAGTTAGTATAACAATTTTTGTATTTATTCTTTCCCTGATTATTATTCTTAGCTTTAATTCAGAAAAAACCTTCTCTCAAGACATAAATCTAACTGTATCAACTGTATCAGAGGAAGTTATGAAAATGGAGGAAATGCTACAAAGAGAATTTGAGGCTTATTTTGGTCAAAAATTTTCTAAAGCTTCAAAAACTGGTGATGAGATTGCTCAAAAATTGTTAGAAATTAGCAAAAAAAACAATGTAAGAACAGCCGTATTTTGGGCGATGCCTGAATCAGAATCTTTACATTTAGTATTTATTTCTCCTGGAAAAAAACCTTTAGTTCAAGATATTAATTCTCTCACAGACAAAACCTTAACTCAGACCGTTAAATCATTTCATGTTGAAATCACTAATCCTCGGCTCCTTTTTGCTGATTTTGACTTAAGTCAGGTTCAACAACTGTATGAATGGATTGTTAAACCTTTTGAAGCAAATCTCGAAGCCGAAAAAATAGACACAATATTGTTTTGTTTAGGAAAGGGTTTGCGTACTCTACCAATAGCCGCATTACACGATGGAAAACAATTTTTAGTAGAAAAATATAGCCTGGCAATTATTCCTGCATTTAATTTAATTGATTCCAATTATACTCCCATTGAAAAAGCTAGAATTTTAGCCATGGGAGCATCAGAATTTCAGACACAAACTCCTTTACCAGCAGTTCCGGTTGAACTCTCAACAATTGTTAATAGGAACCTCACGAAAAATATTTCACCTAAAAATCTTTCTGGAGGTTGGCCTGGAGAATTGTTTCTTAATCATGAATTTACCTTAGAAAACTTAAAAAATCAACTTTCTTCTCAATCTTTTAATATTATTCACTTAGCAACTCATGCAGAATTTCAGCCGGGAAAACCTGAAAATTCTTACATTCAATTTTGGGATACTCAACTCCATTTAGATGAAGTGAAAGAGATTAGTTGGAACACTCCTCCGGCTGAATTATTAGTTTTAAGTGCTTGTAAAACTGCTGTTGGAGATCGAGATGTGGAGTTTGGTTTTGCTGGATTAGCTTTACAAGCTGGAGTTCAATCTGCATTAGCAAGTTTGTGGTACGTTAATGATATTGGAACTTTAGCTTTAATGAGTGAATTTTATGAACAGTTAAAAACAGCACCAACTAAAGCTGAAGCTATTAGAAAAACTCAAATTAAAATGATTCAAGGAGATGTGTTCCTGATGAATGAAAGATTGAAGTTTTCTAGAGGAGAAATATCTTTACCTGAGAGTTTACAAGTATTGGGAGAAACGAACTTTTCTCATCCTTTCTATTGGTCAGGATTTACTCTTGTTAGCAGTCCTTGGTAATCCAGAGTGTGGGGAGTTTGGGGAGTTTGGGGAGATAAAATCTTCTCTGCTCAAAATGCCAACTTTTTGCAGCTTTAGCGACTGAAAACCTTGTACTTTTTTTCACTCTAAAAAAGGATTTGCCTCTATTTTTAAATGCTTTGAGCTTCATCAGCAAGCCCTAATTAATAGTTAATAATTAAGCTCGTAGTTTTGCTCTACCCCTAATTTTAATACCAAATATCTGTCATTACAAAAATTGGTATGGTAAAAATTCTCTTAACTAACTATTAGAAACTCTATATTTGGTAATAATGGGTCTTGAATTATTCCTACTCCTTGAAAACCCCACCTTTTAAGTATTGTTTTTAACTGGGTACCAGGAATAGACTCAACAGCAAAGCGATCGCTCAAATCTGGAGCGTGGGTATTTAGGTAGCTGTAGGCATCGAAATCTTCCTGAAATAATAACAAAAATTTTACAGCCTCATCTGGATTTGGATTGGCACTAATATAACTACCATCAACTTTAGAACGGAGTAGATAATAAACTTGAGATAACATGATAAATTTGTGATTTGAGAGAGTAAAATTTTTACTGCTGAATGAGGTCTTTTGTCTTGTCTTTGACTTTTAAATTATGTCAAATGTTTTAACAAAACAATTCATCCATTTTACAGTTCAGATAATTAAAACAGGACTTACATAAAGGTACTATGTATAGAGTTGAAAAACTATAACGTTATAGTTTTTAACGCTATATATGTGGTCTCTGCATAAGTCCTATAAAAGTTAAGGTAGTTGGTGTTATCAATTTATACCATTTCTCCATGAAGTTGCGCTTAATAAAAGATAACAGTTATTAGTAAAATTCAGGTTTGGGTAAGAATTATAATGAGGGATATTTACAAATTGTTGATTGTTCTTTTTCCCTAATTTTATCTATTGTTTCCAATTCTGATTTTTCCCAATAATTAAGATTCCTATTTCATGGTTTACACACCAATTTATTACTCTTTTACTGGCTGTGTGCAGATAATTTTATACTCGACAATTTCGTTTCGGCTAAGAGCCGACATGAATGTGAGTTAATTTTTTTAACCAGTCATAATTACTTCTATTCTGGTTGGTTTTTAATTGAGATTGTAAATAAGAGCGCTGTTTATTATAAAAGGTGTTAATTGCTTTTAATAGTCTGCCTTTAATCATGCATAGATGAAATTCCTGTTTGATTTGTAGTTACAGCTATTAAGTTATTTACCGGATAATTAATAATTAAATAATTAAATAATTAAACAGTTTAGGTTAAAAGCCTCCCCTTTCAAGGGGAAAAAGCGGTCGTTTGCGGAGCAGTCCGTAGGATGGGATGCCGAGGTCTCCTCGCTTGCCTCCAATCGACCAAGAGAGCGGTCGGAAAGCGGAGCATTCCGTCAGGATGGGATAGCGAGGTCTCCTCGCTTGCCTCCAAATGAGTTATTTATATTTATTAGATACAAACATCATTTCCGAACTGATTAAAAACCCAAGAGGCATAATATTTTCCAAAATTCAAGAAGTTGGAGAGGATAAAATTTGTACAAGTATTATCGTCCCTTGTGAATCAAAATTTGGAGCTAAAAAAAAGAACTCTCAAAAGCTCATAGACAAACTAGAAATCATCTTGGAGAGTATTGAAATACTACCTCTAACTAATCCTGTGGAGGAATATTACGCAGAAATCCCATACTTATTTAGAAAGTCAAGGCACTCCCATTGGAGGTAATGATTTATTAATTACTGCTCATGCTTTAACATTAAATTTAACAGTTATTACAGCTAATTTTAGTGAATTTTCCCGTATCCCTAATTTGAAAATTTAAAACTGGCTCAATCCTGATTAATAAAGTTAACAATTTCCCATTTTTTCTTATAGTTTTAATATTTATACCTTCCTAGTATTTACAAACCTAAATCCTTAGAGACTGTTTGTAAAATAAGTCTTAACAGAGCAAATAATGACTAAAATCTAAAAGCGGTAGTACTTCAAGAGATTGAAATTTCCTAGATACCAGAGGTTTAAAGGTACATATATTCCCAGATTTTTAACTTACAAATAGTTGTCTTGATTTCTTCCTCCCTCCATACCTATTCCCTATTCCCTGTTCCCTGTTCCCTGTTCCCTATATCCTTTTTATATTTCCTTTACAAACAGTCTCTTAAATAGGGATTGAAACGATTTGTTATTAACTGAACTTTTAAGGCAAAATGTTTTTGAAGGGTTGCTCAAAACCCCCCTTACAAAAACAACTCCTGACTCCTGACTCCTAACCACTAACTACATCACTTCAGACTTTCCAACTTAATCCGAGGATCTACAGCTTTCAACAACAAATCAGCCAACAAATTACCAATAATTAACATTAGAGCGCCCATCATTAAACTTGCCATAACTAAATATAAATCTTGGTTTCTGACTGCTTCTAAAATTAGACTTCCTAATCCTGGCCAGTTAAAGAAATATTCAGCAATAAATGAACCACTTAATAATGAAGCAAATTCAAATCCCAATAATGTTACTAAAGGGTTAATAGCATTTCTCAAAGCATGAACATAAATCACTCGATTCTCTGGAAGACCTTTAGCTCTCGCCGTTTGAATATAATTTTGTCGCAAAACATCCAATAATTGCCCCCGCATTAACCTCTGTAAACCAGCAAAACTGGTAATACTTAAAGCAATTGTTGGTAAAATCATGTGCCAACCCATATCTAAAACTTTACCCACAAAAGAGAAATCATCATAGTCGATACTTTGCATTCCTCCAACTGGTAATAAAGGAGAAATATTTTGGGCTAAAAATAATAACAACAGAGCAGTAATAAAACTAGGAAAACCTTGACCAGTGTAACTAATTAATTGCAGAAAACGGTCTAAAAAACGGTTTTGATTAACTCCAGCAATAATCCCTAAAGGAATAGCGATCGCCCAAGTCATTATTAAAGAAGAAATAGATAAAATTAGAGTTGCTGGTATCCTCTCCCATAATAAATCCGCCACTGGTTGTTGAAAAACAAAACTTCTACCAAAATTTCCACTGGTAATAATTTCTCCTAACCAACGTAAGTATTGTTCTAAAGGAGACTTATCTAACCCAAATTGTTGCTCAAGTTGTTGAATAGTTTCTTGAGAAATTTGGGGATTTTGACTTAGAGTATCTAAATAACTACCTGGAGCCAACTGAATTACAGCAAAACAAAGAGCAGATGCTAGGAATAAAGTCAAGATTGCTTGTAATAATCTCTTCAATATATAAGCAAAAGTATCACTGGTAATTAGTTGTTTTAGCTTGTTATACTTCAATTTTCTATCCGCCAAACTAATATTAAATATGTCAATGTTTGCTATCAAAGTATTAATAGGGAGATGAGTAGGTGGGAGGATGGGGAGATTTGTAAGTAGCACAATTTTTTGTATTTTATATAAGTTAACTATATATGAATTATAAATATTCATCCCAAATACTACTTTTTCCCATCCGTATTAATCAGGACTACTCCCTGCTCCCTAACCTGACTCTTACTGTTCATTATGACCAATAAATAACGTCTTAAACCTCCTCTTTCAAGGAGATAAAAAAGGAAATTTTAGATTTCAACCCTCCTAATTAAGTAGGACGTACTCATAACTGATAACTGAAATTAGTATTCAATTAAGCTAATAATTGGCACTTTTGGCAATTTTTGACGCCCACCTAAGTCTTTTAACTCAATCACAAAACCAAAACCTACTAAATTACAATTTGCTTTTTCAATTAATTGAGCTGTAGCTCCCGCAGTCCCACCAGTTGCCAATAGATCGTCAATTACTAAAACTCGACTACCTGGTGGCATTGCATCTTGGTGAATCTCTAGAGTATCTTGGCCATACTCTAAATCATAAGTAACTGAGTAGACTTCTGCAGGTAGCTTTCCTGGTTTGCGAACTGGTATAAAGCCTACATTCAACTGATAAGCTAAAGGCACACCAAAAATAAATCCCCGAGATTCCATGCCCACTACATAGTCTGGTTTAAATCCTGAGCATTTTTCTGTCAAAATGTCAATAGTGTAATGTAAACCATCTGGGTTGCTCAGAAGGGTAGTAATATCTCGGAAGAGAATTCCCGATTTAGGAAAATTTGGGATTTCGCGGATTAAATTTTTTAGTTCCATTGGGATTAAAATCAAAATTTATCAAAATAACAAAATAATTGGGTCATATCAAATCCGATTACTTTGGAGTTGGGAGATTCATTCAAGAGGCAAAAATTCCAAGTCAAGGTAGCCTACCTTGACTTGTACCGATTACCGGATTTGATATCATTATCATTCCTTATCAAGGCGAAATGTTTTTGGAGGGCGGGCTAAATACCCTTTACAAAAATAACCTCTGTACGTCGCCAAGGAGACGGTTCCCCTATCTGACTTATGACTTAATTAACATATTTGGACCAATTCTTGTAATTTCTCAATGGTAAAAAATTTGGTAGTGCTGAAAATATCATAAAGAGTAATCGAAACTTTGTTCAAATTCTCGAAACAAAGTTAATAGAAGTGTTATCGTAATAAAGCAGAAATGGTAGGTAATTAAGGTAATTTTAACAACGAAGTAATGGAATTAAAAACTTCCCCCAGTCCATCTAAACCATTGATATTGAATAATTTACCAGATATGCCTCTCCCTGATGGCGGGTGTCCTCGAAGAAGTAGAACACAAATCGATTTAATGCTTTTGGCAATTGAAGCTTTGCAGCTTGGAGGAGCTGAAGTGATGCTGAAGGTTGTCAAAGACTTGGAACTAGAAGAGATTATTCCTAATCGTGTTTCTTTGTGGCGACTGCGTAGTACAAATCCTCTACGTCAAAATAGTCAACGCCGTCCCTTGACATTAAGTGAAGCGAAGGCCCTAGTAATTATTGCTTGTCACTTGGCCAAACGTTTAACTGTCCCAATTCGGAAACTTTTGTTTGACTATCAGCAGTTAAGCCAAAAACAGTTACCAATAGAAAGTCATTTACAATTATCCTTTTATTTAGAACAGTTTAGAGCGCACTTTCGCAGTCGTATGAACCCTAGGCGTTCTGGTGTAATGGCCTACAATTCGGAGGAAAAGTTAAATCAACTAGGGTTAGAGTTATTGGGTAAGTTGCTATTCTGTACTGGTACGACCGGTATGCAGCGGTTTTGGATTAGTCTGTTTGATGGAGAAGTTTTGTAATATATAGCAGGCAAGAGGTAATAGGCAAAAGTGGCATGGGAAAGATATTTCCTGGTTTAAGTTCATCATCACTCTATGCTATAAAATTTATAGCAAATCTCAAAAGTATTGCTAAATATTCTTTAGAGTAGGAGAGTAGGGAGTTAGAGAGTAGGGTTCAACGGAATAGGTAGTCAGTCAGCTTAATGCAATGAATCGTTAAAAACATTGCTCAATCTTACTTATTACTTAATAACTGAAGTGTTGAGCAAGGTCTTACATTATTTTTGGGAATTTGGTGAAGGAAGTCAAAAATTCCAATTAAGATTGTATCGACTAAAAACTTTGAAAGTATTAATAACTCAGAGGGATTATTTCAGATCATCGTAAAATTTAGGTAAGTGGGAAAAGTGCCAGTGTCTTGAGTGTGTCTTACATTCTGGGGAGACCCCAGAATTACTGACTCGCTTTTAACAGCTTGATGGAAACAACTCGACGGATTAAAATCCGTGATCAAAAAATTTGTGATAATTAACCAAGAATGAAATAGTCTCTGAGTTCTGACTTCAGCTATAGTTTTCCTTATACTCCCGACTCCTGAATAGTTAAATCAACGCCCATTACCACTAAATTTTAATTCTGTCAAATTAGACAAATTATCAGTTTGAAAATTAGTTAGCCATCTAGGCGATCGCTCCTTACCCAGTTACTATTTTTTAGCCACTTCATCAACGACTATACTATGGTTTAAGGCTATTATCTCCTAAGCATTTTGAAAATCAGTCATAAAAACAGCATTATATCATTGTTTATATATGATACCAAATGCCTGAAAAAACGCAAGCTCGTAGAAATAGAAAGCAAAATTTTCCGCCGAATTTGATGGTTTTTATTTAAAATTTAAAACATAATCTCTATTTTAGACAACTTTTATTTATGAAATGGCTTTCTAGTGTTGACTTAAAAAATCTAATATGGTAGGAATTACTTTCCAGTATAATTAACTATCTATCCTACTAAATCTTTCCATCGAAAGGAAATTTGGCAAAATTATCTCCAATGCCAATTACCAAAAATAATGCCAGACTTCACCAAGACTTCAACGATTAAGTAATCAGTAAAATTCAATAATGTTTTTGACAATTATCAGTTAGTAAATGTATATTATTACTATTTTTATCTCTGCCCCACTCCCCTGCTCAAGCGCTCTCCCACTCAATCATTTCAGTTAGCCTCCAGGCGGAGGAACTGCGTTAAAAGTACTGACCGCTGAAGCCAGAGGCTTGAAATACTGAAGTTGATTTTTTTCATCCCCTATCCAAGGCTATCCATTACCCATAACTCCTGAAAAGCTTGTGGGGAGAGGGGGAGAAGGGAGCAGGGGAGAAAGGAGAAAGAATCATAGTAGCTAAATAAAACTACTTAAATTATCACAAAAAAATGTATTTTTTCATACATTTATCTCCGAAAAAAGCCGAAGTCAGACTTAATTCATAACTTGTCAATTTTGTCAAATTTTATATTAAGAAATATGTGGGTAATGAATAGTATCCAAGGGGAGGCTATAGACCTGATTTTTTGTCAGATGTAGCAAAACTTTTGAGATTTGGTATAACTCTATTCCCTGTTGCCTTTTTGAGGTAAATGCTGAGTGCTAAAACCTGACCGCTATTCAAAAAAAACATCATATAAAACTTCGATTATATACTGATTTAAAGTTAATCAAATTCAACTTAATACAGATTTAAAATCAACTAAATATTAAAATCAAAAAATGTGTCAAAAAAATTAAAAAATTGAGAAAATAACTCAAATTAACCTCAGAAGAAAAGAATGGAATTATAATCTACACAGGTATTAAGCCTGACCCAAAAAAAGTCATTTATTAGGGCAAGGAGATAATATGAAAGTAACAAACGAGCAACAACTCGAAGAACTAATACAAAAAGTCAAACTAGCCCAAGAAAAATACGCCACTTATACTCAAGAACAAGTAGACTACATCTTCAAAAAAGCAGCCCTAGCAGCCAACGCAGCTAGAATTCCCCTAGCAAAAATGGCAGCAACAGAAACAGGTATGGGATTAATAGAAGACAAAGTAATCAAAAATCACTTTGCCTCAGAAATAATCTATAACAAATATAAAGGCGAAAAAACCTGTGGAGTTATCGCAGAAGACAAATCTTTTGGCTTTCAAAAAATTGCCGAACCAGTAGGAATTCTTGCCGGAATAGTTCCCACAACTAATCCCACATCAACAGCAATTTTTAAATCATTAATAAGTCTCAAAACTCGTAACGCAATTATATTTTCTCCTCACCCCAGAGCCAAAAAATGTACCTGTGAAGCAGCTAGGGTAGTTCTCGAAGCAGCAGTTGCAGCAGGGGCACCAGAACAAATCATCGGTTGGATAGATGAACCAACAGTTCCCCTATCCCAACAACTGATGCAACATCCAGATATTAAGCTGATTCTAGCTACTGGTGGACCGGGAATGGTTAAAGCTGCCTACTCCTCTGGCAATCCATCTCTAGGAGTCGGTGCTGGTAATACTCCAGCTTTGATTGACGAAACTGCCGAGATCAAAATGGCAGTCTCTTCAATTATTCTCAGCAAAACCTTCGACAATGGAATGATTTGTGCCAGCGAACAATCAGTAGTTGTAGTTGATAGTGTTTATGATACAGTCAGACAAGAATTTATCGACCGAGGCGCTCATTTCTTAACTCCAGAAGAAAAAGACAAACTGAGGAGCAAAATTATAGTCAACGGACGGTTGAATGCAGAAATTGTTGGTCAACCAGTGCAAAAAATTGCCGAAATGGCAGGTTTCTCCATCCCACAACAAACCAGAGTAATAATTGGAGAAGTGGAAGACATTAATCAAGAAGAACCTTTTGCCCACGAAAAACTCTCTCCCATTTTGGCAATGTATCATGCAAGCAGCTTTGAGGAAGCTGTAGACAAAGCCGAAAGTTTAGTCGAATTTGGCGGACGCGGACATACGGCAGCTCTATATACTTCCCCTGCTAATACAGATCATATTAAACGATTTGAAGATACGGTCGAAACAGCCAGGGTTTTGATTAATACCCCTTCTTCCCAAGGAGCGATCGGCGACATCTATAATTTCCGCCTTGACCCGTCCCTAACTCTGGGTTGTGGAACATGGGGTGGTAACTCCGTTAGTGAAAATGTTGAACCTCACCATCTGCTGAATATTAAAACAGTGGCAGAACGTCGAGAAAATATGTTGTGGTTCCGCGTTCCCCCCAAAATTTACTTTAAATATGGAGCATTACCTACTGCCATGCGAGAGTTGGCAGGTAAACAGCGGGCGTTCATTGTCACTGACAAACCTATCTACGAACTTGGCATGACTTGCGGTTTAGAAAATGTTTTGGATGAAGTAGAGATTAAATATGACATCTTTTATGATGTGGAACCCGATCCTTCCCTGGATACTGTCAACCGGGGTTTGGATATGATGCGGAAATTTAATCCTGATGTGATTATTGCTATCGGTGGTGGTTCGCCGATGGATGCTGCGAAAATTATGTGGTTGATGTACGAGCATCCAGAAATTGAGTTTGAAGGTTTGGCAATGCGGTTTATGGATATCCGCAAACGGGTTTATGAGTTACCACCTTTGGGTGAGAAGGCTATTTTGGTGGCAGTACCTACAACTTCCGGTACTGGTTCGGAAGTTACGCCTTTTGCTGTGGTGACTGACCGCCGAAATAATATTAAGTATCCTCTAGCAGATTATGCTTTGACTCCTAGTATGGCAATAGTCGATCCAGAGTTGGTGTTAAATATGCCGAAAAGTCTGACTGCTTTTGGGGGAATAGATGCTTTGACTCATGCGCTGGAAGCTTATGTTTCTGTTTTAGCTTCTGAATATACTAACGGTTTGGCGTTGAAAGCTATTGGATTAATTTTTAAATATCTGCCTTCTGCTTATAACAATGGTGCTAATGATCCCAAAGCACGAGAAAAAATGCACTATGCTGCAACAATTGCAGGTATGGCTTTTGCTAATAGTTTTTTGGGTGTTTGCCATTCCATCGCTCACCAGTTAGGAGCTATTTTTCATATTCCCCACGGTTTGGCAAATGCGTTGATGATTTCTCATATTATTCGTTACAACTCTACCAATGCGCCATTCAAACAAGCTACTTTCTCTCAGTATAAATATCCTAATGCTAAATGGCGTTATTCTCAAATTGCTGATTATTTGCTATTGGGTGGAGAAACTGAGGATGAAAAGGTAGATTTGTTAATTACTGCTATTGAAGAGTTGAAGAGTCAAGTAGGTATTCCCAAGGGAATTAAGGATGCGGTTTCCGTGAGTAAGGCAGAATTTTTGGCCAAGTTGGATGATTTAGCAGACCAAGCTTTTGATGACCAATGTACGGGTTCCAACCCTCGTTATCCTTTGATTAATGATATTAAGCAGTTGTTGACTAATGCTTATTATGGTGACTTGGTTAGTTCTGGAGAATTCAATGGTAATGGTAATAGTCATGGCACTCAGGGGTTAGGAGGGAACAATTAGGCTTGTAGTAGGGCTTTAGCCCGATGATGTATTTTGGGGCTGAAGCCTTACTACAAAAAGAAGCTTTAACTTTACTAAATTAATATGCGCTATATATAGTGTTTTTGCGTAACTCTTGTTAGTATTAGATTACATTTTAACTACTTCAGTTTGAATATTATCTGCTGATTTTGAAACTGAATTAGTTTTTACTGCACGGAACATTCCAAAGCGACAAAGACCACTCCCAAATGCCAGACGCATTAGTAGCAAAGTGGGTACTTCTCGTATAGACTTAATTATCCCTGATAAACCAAAACGAATCATCCCTTGAGGTCTAATTACACCTTGCCAGATAGAATCAAACCAAGAAGGAATAGTTTCCTGTGTCCAATCTGCTGTTACTACTTCCCCTGCCACCAATCCAGTTTCTGCTATGAGTTCCGAAAAACCCTCGATACTAGAAAAAGCAGGATGAGACCACTGCTCTAATAATTGACGCATTACAGGTTTTTCCCAAAAATTGAGTGGTTTTTGGCGATCGTCTCGCTGATTCCAGTCAGCTACAACCAATATTCCACCAGGCTTTAATACCCGGATCATTTCTTGAGCATATTTGGCTTTATCTGGCATATGAGGTCCGGCTTCAATGGACCAAACTACATCAAAACTATTATCAGGGAAAGAGAGCGACAAAGCATCATCAACCTTAAATTTAGCATCAACTCCTTCAGGGGTTAGCTCCTGTGCGCGTTGTACTTGTCGAGGACTAATAGTAATACCGGTAACATTAAATCCGTAGTCTTTGGCTAAAATACGGCTGCTACCACCAATTCCACAACCTACATCTAAAACAGTAGTACCGTGGGGTAACTTATCGACGCCACCCCATTTAACCATTTCATGCACAAAGTCAGATTTTGCTCTCAAAAAATCTTTCTTCTGTGGGGGCGAGCCATAATGACCTAAATGAATGTGTTCGCCCCAGTAAAATTCGAGGATACCGTCTTCAGTCCATTCATCGTAGGAATTAGCTACAGTTTCTGATGATTCATAACTGCGAGGATTTTTCAGGTAAAGCAGAATGCCTATTACTGATAGTAAAAGTAGAAATCCAAGGGTGTAATATAGATACATTGGAGAAATCATGGTGTTTATTTACAAGTTTATTGGTATTATAGCAGGGAACAGGGAACAGGGAAGATATTTTCAGCAGATGTAGGTTGGGTTGAGGAACGAAACCCAACACGATGTGGTTCCTTCATTTGAAAAGCGCTATAGGTAAAGAAACCGGGTTTTTAGGAGAAATCCTTGTTTTGCCAATCAATATCTACGAAAAAACCCGGTTTCTGGGTTTCTGGGCTTAATCTAGCGACGGCAAGTTATCAACAATATCTACAGTTTCTAAACTAACTGTAATTACTTGACCAATTAATCGGACAATATATTGTTCGTCGTCTAAGCGGTTGGGGTCATTTTCAATGTCACTGCGTTTGTCTACTTTTACTTGGTAGCGATCGATAATCCAATCTAGGGCGGAACGATTTCCGAGACGATACTCAAAGACTTTTGTGGGAATATCCGCTAAGGTGAGAAACTCGTTATAAATTAATTGGGTTTTATCTTTGACTCAGTTTCATTTTTTCGACTCGCCAATTTAAGGGAACTTCATCATTCTCGATAAATGTTAAGGGATGTTCGGGTTGTTGTTCGTAGTTGATGTGAATCTCGGCGAGGCGTTTTCCTGCATTGGCAAATCCGTAAAAGTTTGAAGCGTAGGGAATGCGAGGTAATTCTCGTTTCAGGTTATCGGCGTATTTTTCTCGATAGGTGGGATGATGTAAAACGGCGTAGATATAATAGAAGATATCCCATTTAGCGATCGCGCGGTCTTGGTATTCTTGGCGAAAGGTGTCTAAGCTCCAATCAGTGATATTTTCTTGGCGGTTGGTTCCGTCTTCGTCGTAGGTGTAGAAGGGGAAACATTGGGTTTTTTCTAAAATATCTAAGCAAGGTATTTGTGAAGTTATCAGACTATGAAAAGGCTTACTACTAGCGACTCCGCTTAAACAAATTACTCGATTCTCTTTCTCAATATCCGGGGTAGGGAATATGTAGGGAAATTGATAACGACGATTATTTAAGTGAGCATCAAAATAAAGGCAAGATTTAGTAAAAGGACGATAAAGAGACTGTCTAATATGATTCTGGTCATATTCTACGATAATCCCTCGCTTTAAATGGTCTTTCAAATCTCCAGACCAGCTAATTTTAGTATCATCATAAGTGACAAAATCATCGACTTTAACTGGTTTGTCTTGCCTATCCTGCCATTTCCTGACTTGTTCGTTATAAGTAGCGATCGCCCGTTGAATATTTTCTGCTAATCCATCATGATTAAAATTATAAGCCCAAACATCGCGATTAGTTTTTACTCCGTTGCTAAATAACTTAAAAATAGTATCTGTTGCTTTTCCCTTTGCAGCTTTAGTTTCCTTAGTTCCCATTGGGATAAAAGTTTCAAAATCAGCCTGCAACCCTGCCGTTAACCAGGTATTTTTTTTGTCCGGTTCAATTTCTTGCCAGTCAACCCCACCTAAATGCTGATATTTTTCTAAATAAGCATATTTTTCCTCTTTCCGCCAAAACTCACCCACATTTGCATAGTAAATTTGACATTGAGATTTTTACCTTCCTTCTTTTTAATCAACAGATTAATACTCACTCCAACCTGAATCCCAAAAACATTATGAGTCGTTCCCGATAACTTGGGATTAGTTCGTACATTACCACCCAAATCTAAAACATAAATCTGACTAAAATATTGGGCTAAATGCTTACGCATTCCATCAAAAGCAATATTATCAATAAAGCTATTATTAGTTACCAAAGCCACAATTCCCCCATCTTTAATTCTATCCGCAGCCCAACGAAAAGCCTTTACATAAGGGTCTGATAGAGAATTTTTTAAAGTTGCTTTTGAGTCTTTAGAATAAGTTTGAGCTACCCGTGTATTTACTTCTTTATATTTTTCATCCTTCCGATTTTTATTATTATCATTCTCATTTTGTTGCCACGCATTATAAGGAGGATTACCAATAACTACAAAAATCTTTGAATCTTGCTGTCGTTGCACCCGTTGAGTATTTTCGGGAGTAAACAAATCCAACTGTAACGCTTCTTGAACCGAAAAAGTATCCACCAAACAAATTCCTTCAAACGGCTCATATTTTCTCGTTGCTTCTAAATATTCATGCTCAATATTCATCGCAGCAATATAATAAGGTAACAACATCACCTCATTACAGTGCAACTCATCCTTATATTTATTAGGTAGGGCAGTTTTTCTAATTTCCCGCATTACCCGCATCAGAAAATTACCCGTTCCCACAAACGGATCTAGTATATGTACCCCTTTATCGCTGAGAGATTTCTTAAACTCTTTTTTCAGAATCTCATCAACACTTTTTACCATAAAATCAACAATAGACTGGGGAGTATAAACAATGCCATGAGTATCAGCAACCTTAACAGCAAACCCTTGGAAAAACTTCTCATAAACCGTGTTTAAAAAATGCTGTTTCTCGCTATAATCCTTAATAGTTTGAGCAGCTTCTTCTAATGCCAAATAAAAATAATCTACCTCCTATAAAAAATGATTCCGACTAAAAGACTTCGAGGTTAAAGCATTAATTACCTTCTCAATTTCTACCGCAATAATGTTCCGCCGAGTAAAATCTGGATTATCAAAAATCTGGCGAAAAATTCGTTCCGTTAACAAATGTTGAATCAGCATTTCTTCCACCGCTGCATCAGAAATATTCGGATTAATCGACAGACGGCAAATATTACTAAACCCGTCAAACGCAGCAATAAATCTTTTATTAGTTTTGCGTTGACTCTGAATTAACTCAACTAATTTTTCCCCTAAATTATGAACTCTTTCCCCAAATTCTGTAGCTGCTTTTTCCCAATTTTCTATCTGGGGTGGGCGATATTCAAAAAATAACTTGAGACTTTCTACCAGAGCTTCCGGTTTAGTAATTTCTCCATCATAAACCTGTTTTCCCCCTTGCCAAATAATCACCCGTTCGGGAGACTGAAAAATAATATTATCTTTGGGATAACCTTTAGCAAATTTCTTTTTTACTTCCTTAGCTAAATCATCCTCAGTATCTTTCGCTTCCCAAATGCCATGTTTAAGAGTATCGTCTCTAACTAATAACCCATCAACTTGGATTCGTTTTTTCTTGGTTGATGAAATGCTATTCTCTTGTACCAACGTCCAGTTAAACTGTTGACAACAAGCGGTTAGTAAGTCCGCAAAAGCAACTTTTACAGCCCCTTCATTAACAGCTCCCAACTGTATAAACTTTTTTAAACTTTGGTAATATAATTTGACTGGTTTGTGAGTAGGTTTGAGGTTAAGAGTAGCCATTTCAGTTATCAGTTATTAGTTATCAGCCAATACTACAATAGTGGGTTAGAAATGAGCATAGAAGACCTCTCCCCCAACTCCTCTCCTCGCAGGAGAGGGGAGTCTTTCTCCCCCTTCCCTTGCAGGGAAGGGGGTTGGGGGGTTAGGTTTTTACGCCTGACATTTTCAAGCTTGACACGCTACTACCAATAGTAAGGCGTAGGTTGGGTTGAGGTACGTTTGCGGAGCATTTCCAACGGAAAAACCCAACAACAATCAAGTGCGTGTTGGGTTTCACTGTCGTTCTACCCAACCTACATTTTTAGATAAAACTGGTTTGTGGGTAGGTTTGAGGTTGAGAATAGCCATTTCAGTTATCAGTTATCAGCAATTAATAATTAATTATTAGCTCTCCTTAAAAGAAGAAGATTGACCAAAATGATTTTTTTTCTTCTTAAAAGGAGAGGCTTTAGACCTTAATTATTAGGTCAAAAAATTAAGCTAAACCTACCAACTTTGAACTTAGTTCCCAAAGCTTAATTGCCTTATCATCATCACTTGCTTCATCAGAAACCTCTTGTACAAAAGACTGACGATCTTTCTTTTGGCGATTTCCCCAACTCCAATACATTCCAGACTCCTTATACTCAGGATCTTTAACCAGAGCAGCAACCCTTTCTCCAGCCAAATCTTGAGAAACATATCCCCCAGTAATATTCTTCTGGAATAGTGGGAAAATTTTCTGGAATAAAGGAAAATGATTTCTAAATAGAGGTGTATCTGCAACACATCCAGGATACAGAGAACTAAAAACAATCCCCGTTGACTCGTGATAACGCCGATGCAATTCTCGCATTGTCAAAACATTACAGAGTTTGCTATCTTTGTAAGCTTTACCAGATTTAAACTTCTTGCCATTAATCATCGTAATAGGAGCTTTAAAACCTGCTTCAAAACCCTGCAAATTTCCTAAATCTGGAGGTGCTGGAATTGGAATTTTTCCTCCCAACTCCTTCGGGTTAGCTGTTACAGTTCCTAAAATTACCAACCTTTTATCCGTAGCAGGAGACTGTTTAAAATCTTCTAACATAATGTTACATAGAAGAAAATGTCCCAGATGATTTGTTGCCACACTTAGTTCATATCCATCTACACTCCGCATCGGTTCTTTTAACAATGGCAAATATACCGCAGCATTGCAGACCAAAGCTTCTAGAGACCTACCACTTTCTCTAAAAGTATTGACAAACCTTTTTACGCCCTCTAAACTGGCCAAGTCTAGGTGCATAACAGTGTAGCTATCTTTTGCCATACCCACTTCTTGAGCAGCTTTTTCGGCTTTTGAGAGGTCTCGACAAGCCATCACTACATGCCATTGACCTGTTTTAGCAAGAGCTTTGGCAGCGTGTAAACCTACTCCTGACGATGCACCCGTAATTACTACTGTTGATTTATGATTTTGTTCCATTCCCAATGAAATTTTGTAAAATTCGATTGACTAATTGGATAATTTTACAACAGTCTTGACCAAATCAAAAGTCAAGTGTGAATTACTAGAATGAATTTATTCTACAGACTTACCCAAAGAAACCCGGTTGCTAAAAGAAATTATGGTTTCAACAATAGATATTTAGGAAAAAATTGAGTTTCTAGATTCCGGTAAGTAAGTCATTTAAAGTCAATTCTTAAAAAATAAAAAAGATGTAATTTTAAATACAAATTATTAAATTTAGAGTCTAATTATAGCATTAATAGGAATATTTTTCTAATTGTAAACTTTAATCACAAGACTCAAGTGTTTTTAACCTGCTGATGATAGTTTTAAGAATGTAAATGAACTGACATAGGAGCAAGTTATGGCAATCTTTAAAGATGACCATGAGCACGGACACCAACATATCTACGGTGGTGTCGGACCAGACGGTAGTAAGTGGTTCGGCGAAGGTTTTGAGAGCCAGAAAATTAAGGAAGGAACCTATATCATAAAATTCGAGTGTCCTTTTGATGGTATTCCAGCACCAGTTTGTACTATTACTGGAAATGAGTGGAAGACATTTAATATGTCAGTCGCTATCGTTGAAGTTAATCCAGAGTACTTCATTTGCATTACTTCATCACCTGACAGACCTATTGATTGTGCTTTTACATTTATTGCTTTTGGTGACGCTAAATAAGAGTTTTAACCCTTGCCAAAAATGTTAACAGCATATTAATTAACCTACCTATTCTATAGGTTGATAACTGTTGACTCAAATCCTAGAAAAGTCGGAAAATAGTGTATTCAATGGTTTAACCATTGCTGATATTGTCAGCAAGAAGGAATAAGCTGTTTAAATTTTCTATAGTTGATTTCAAACAGTACTAGTAAAATCTAACAGGAGTCAGTAATGGCAATTTTTAAAGATTCAGCGGGAACAGCAACTCAGCACATCTATGGTGTTATTTCTCCAGACGGTAAGATAATTTCTGGTGAAGGCTTCAAATGCCATAAACTTCGCTATGGACTTTATCTAATAGAATTCGACCAGCCTTTTGTAGACACCCCAGCAGCAATTTGTACCATTTATGGAGGTGAATGGCAGACATTTAATCTGTCAGTCGCTGTCGTTGACGTTGCTCCATGGCACTTTGTATGCACTACTTCTTCACCTGACAGACCTGAAGATTGTGGTTTCACCTTTATTGCTTTTGGCAATATCTAAAACTTTGATATTCCCTCCTCCCGATCGACGATACATTAATGGGTGCAGACATTTTACCATGAGGGAATGAAAAATTTGAAAAATTATGGCGAGCTTTTTAAGATAACAGTGAATAATTGCTGTATTTAAAGCTCTGTAATATTAAAATTTAGTCCCAGACTTTCAGTCTGAGGGCTTTTTAGGCTTGTGTAGCTGTTAATCCAATTTAGATCGAAGCTTTTACTAAAAAGTAAGCCAGAAAGATTAGAACATAATTTAAGACAGTATCTATATGGTAACTATATTTGATATTATATCCCAAAACAAATTAATCTAAACTATTCTTTAGGTTACTGTAACATCTAGTAGGAGTCAATAATGACAATTATCAAAGATTCAGTGGGAAAAGAAATCCAACACATCTATGGTGCTATTCATCTAGACGGTAACATTATGTTTGGTGAAGGGTTCCGTTCCCGCAGAATTTGGCAAGGAACCTATTTAATAGAGTTCGAGCGTCCTTTTGTTAAACAACCAGCGCCAGTTTGTACCATTCAAGGACCTGAATGGAAGACATTTAATATGTCAGTTGCCATTGTTGAAGTTATGCCATATCACTTCGTTGCTGTGACTTCATCACCTGACAGACCTGATGATTGTGGCTTCACGTTTATCGCCTTTGGTGAAGTATAATATCATTTCAGGATAATCAGTGATAAAAAAACTTTATTCCTTCTAACCTTTTCTTCCCTTCTGCCTTCCTTCCTCCAAAGTGTAAGTATTCAACTGGACATGATATAAATAAGATTTTTGAGATGGCAGTGAATATAGCCCCAGACTTTTAGTTTGAGGGTTTTTTGCTTATTTTACTATATACTTGGGTTAAGATTTCAACTTCTGTTTCTACTCCTTTTGATAAGGATATCAAACTTTAAAACTTTATCTAATACTAAGCAGAAAAACTTAAAACACTAATAATACAAAACAATGAAACGAAGAAAACTAATTAATCACATTGCAGTTGGCGCAAGTGTCGCAACTTTAGCCGCTTGTAGTCAAACCACCACTCAAACTACCTCTACTGATAGCTTGCCCTCTGTGAAATGGAGAATGACCACAAGTTGGCCTCGCTCTCTAGAGACAATTTTTGGTGGGGTACAAACACTATGCGATCGCGTCGAAGCTATAACTAATGGCAGATTTACTATTACCCCCTATCAAGCTGGTGAAATAGTTGGAGGTTTAGAAGTTCTGGATGCTGTCCAACAAGGTACCGTACAATGTGGCCATACTGCTAGTTACTATTATGTTGGTAAAAATTCTGCCCTTGCCTTCGGCACCTCTGTCCCTTTTGGCTTGACTGCTCAACAACAGAATGCTTGGTATTATCATGGTGGGGGGTTAGAGATAATGCACAAGCTTTACTCCGACTTTAATATTATTAGTTTCCCTGCTGGTAATAGTGGGACGCAGATGGGAGGTTGGTTTAAACGAGAGATTAACACAGTTAATGATCTAAATGGTTTAAGTATGCGTATCCCCGGTTTTGGTGGGGAAGTAATGAAAAGATTAGGTGTAAATGCTCAAGTATTGCCTGGTGGTGAAATTTATCTAGCTTTGGAGCGAGGTGCTCTTGATGCTGCGGAATGGGTAGGTCCTTATGATGATAAGAAATTAGGTTTAGATAAAGCTGCAAAATATTATTATTATCCTGGTTGGTGGGAACCAGGTCCAACTTTTGAGGTGCAAGTTAATCTGGATGAATGGAATAAGTTGCCAAAAGAATATCAGGAAACTTTTAAAAGTGCTGCATATCAAGCAAATATAAATATGCTCGCCCAATATGATGCTTTAAACGGAGCAGCATTGGCAGAATTGATAGCAGGTGGAACGGAGTTACGTCCCTACAGTCAAGAAATTTTACAAGCAGCACAGAAAGCAGCTTTTGAATTTTACGAAGAGAAAGCTAGTCAGGATGCAACCTTTAAAGAAGTCTACGAACAGTGGAAAAAGTTCCGAGAACAGATTTATCAATGGAATGCTATTAATGAATTGAGTTTTGCTGAGTTTGCCTTCAATAACTCCCCAAGCTGAAGTCAGAATTTAGAATTCAGAATTTAGAATTCGCATAAAGGAAGTGTTTTTCCCACTGTTCCCTGTTCCCTATTCCCTATTCCCTGTTCCCTACTATAATAAATAATGAAACGTCGAAACCTAATTAGTTATGCTACTGCTGCTACTACCAGTGCAGTGGCTTTACCTGCTTTGAGTCAAACCGAACCCCAACAGATAAAATGGAGAATGACAACGAGTTGGCCGAAATCTCTCGATACTTTGTTTGGTGGAGCACAGAGGATTTGCGATCGCGTAGCAGCTTTGACCAATGGCAAATTTACTATTACTCCCTATCAAGCGGGTGAAATAGTCGGAGGGTTGGAAGTTTTAGATGCTGTACAACAAGGCACTATACAATGTGGTCATACTGCTAGTTCTTACTACAAAGGCAAAAATCCTACCCTTGTATTTGCAACTACTGTTCCATTTGGTTTGACTACCCAACAGCAGAATGCTTGGCTATATCATGGTGGGGGTTTAGAAGCCATACAAAAAATTTATGCTGATTTTAACCTGATTAACTTCCCTGCGGGTAACTCAGGGGTACAAATGGGTGGTTGGTTTAAGCAGGAAATTAAGACTTTGGCTGACCTCAATGGTTTAAGGATGCGTATTCCTGGTTTAGGAGGGGATGTAATGAATAAGTTGGGAGTAAATGTGCAAGTGTTACCCGGTGGGGAAATTTATTTAGCTTTAGAAAGAGGAGCTATTGATGCTACTAAATGGACTGGGCCTTATGATGATGAGAAGTTAGGTTTTTATAGGGCTGCAAAATATTATTATTATCCTGGTTGGTGGGAACCTGGTGCGACTGTAGATGTATTGATTAATTTAGATGCTTGGAATAAGTTACCAAAAGAATATCAGGAAATTTTTCAGACTGCTGCTTATGAAACTAATTTGAATATGTTGGCTCAATATGATGTTTTGAATAGTGAAGCGTTGCCAAGATTGATTGAAAAAGGTGTTCAATTGAGGGCTTTTAGCTCAGAAATTATGGAAGCTGCTCAGAAAGCTGCTCTTGAGGTTTATGAGGAAAATTCTAGTCAAAATGGGAGTTTTCAGGAAGTTTATCAACAGTGGAAAAAATTTCGAGAGCAAGTTTTTAATTGGAATAAAGTTAATGAGTTGAGTTTTGCTCAGTTTTCGTTCAATAACCCAAAGTGAATTGAGAATTGAGAATTGAGAATTGAGAATTCGTACAATGGAAATGTTTTTCCCACTGTTCCCCATTCCCTGTTCCCTATTCCCTATTCCCTATTCCCTATTCCCTATTCCCTGTTCCCTACTATAAAAAAATAATGAAACGTCGAAACCTAATTAGTTATGCTACTGTTGCTGCTACCAGTGCAGTTGCTTTACCTGCATTGAGTCAAACCGAACCCCAACAGATAAAATGGAGAATGACCACGAGTTGGCCGAAATCTCTTGATACTTTGTTTGGTGGAGCGCAGCGGATTTGCGATCGCGTAGCAGCTTTGACCAATGGCAGATTTACTATTACTCCCTATCAAGCTGGTGAAATAGTTGGAGGGTTGGAAGTTTTAGATGCTGTACAACAAGGCACCGTACAATGTGGTCATACAAGTAGTTTTTATTATAAAGGCAAAAATCCTACCCTTGTGTTTGCGACTACTGTTCCATTTGGTTTTACTACCCAACAACAGAATGCCTGGCTATATCATGGTGGGGGTCTAGAAGCGATGCAAAAAATTTATGCTGATTTTAACCTGATTAACTTTCCTGCGGGTGGCATAGGGGCACAAATGGGTGGTTGGTTTAGGCAGGAAATTAATACTTTGGCTGACCTCAATGGTTTAAAAATGCGTATTCCTGGTTTGGGAGGGGATGTGATGAGCAAGTTGGGAGTAAATGTGCAGGTGTTACCTGGTGGGGAAGTTTATTTAGCTTTGGAAAGAGGTGCTATTGATGCTGCTGAATTTACTGGACCTTATGATGACGAGAAATTGGGTTTATATAAAGCTGCAAAATATTATTATTATCCTGGTTGGTGGGAACCTGGTCTGACTTTAGATGTATTAGTTAATTTAGATGCTTGGAATAAGTTACCAACAGAATATCAGGAAATTTTTCAGACTGCTGCTTATGAAACTAATTTGAATATGTTAGCTCAATATGATGTTTTGAATAGTGAAGCGTTACCAAGATTGATTGAAAAGGGTGTTCAGTTGAGAGCTTTTAGCCCAGAAATTATGGAAGCTGCTCAGAAGGCTGCTTTTGAGATTTATGAGGAAAATGCTAGTAAAAATGGAAGTTTTAAGGAAGTTTATCAACAATGGAAAAAATTTCGAGAGCAAGTTTTTAATTGGAATAAAATTAATGAGTTGAGTTTTGCTCAGTTTTCGTTCAATAACTCCCCAAGCTAAAGTCAGAAGTCAGAAGTCAGAAGTTAGAAGTAAAATTCTTGCGCTGACTAAATTTGAGAGGGGCGAGAATGTCCTAGGGGAACCCAGAAACCCGGTTTCTCGTAGACATCTATTGTTCAAAACAATGATTTATCGTAGAAACCGGGTTTCTTTGCGTAAGTCCTATAAATAAATAGGGCTTGCTGATTAAATATAAAAGTATTGACATATAAAGGTTGTAGCATTTTTTTACCCTGAAAAAGTACCAGCTTTTTCCACCAAAGAGCTGCATAAAGCTAGTACTTTGGGATGATTATGACAGAAAAATTGTCCCTCAATAATTCCTTCTACATCCTCTATAATTCCCCGCTCCTCCTGTACGTCGCCAATCCGACGGCTCCCCTACCTAACTACTCCCTACTCCCTACTCCCTACTCCCTTCCCTGCCTCAACCATCAGACTTTTTCAGCAAGCCCTAAATAATGGCATTGGTTATTTTGGCTATGATTTTGCTCTATTGATGATGTTGAACTATATCTTAATAAAAACTTTATATAAAGCTCCTCATTTTTCCAGTATAGTATTCCAAAGAAAAGATTTGAAGCTCGACAATATGGTGAGTCAAACTCCAATATCTACCCCTAAACCCCTAGAAATTAGTTGCTCTCGTCATTTTCTCTCTTGGTTACAAGAGCAGCAGATAAGTTTGGCATTCACCACTTATCAAACTAATCGTCTGTTCCTAATTGGTCTCAAACCCAATGGGCAACTTTCCAGTTTCGAGCGACTATTTGACAGAGCTATGGGGCTATGGGCTACCTCTAACCATCTCTACCTCAGTACCCGGTATCAATTGTGGAAGTTTGATAATGTTCTGAACCCTGGTCAATTATATAAAGGATATGACAAGCTATATGTGCCCCGTATTGCCTACACCACTGGAGATTTGGATATTCATGACGTGGTGATGGGAAAATCTCCCCAGCAGACCTTGACAAGTAATCCTATTAATGTTACAATAACCCCCCCCGCAAGTAGGGAGTGGGGATCGAGTCATTTTTGTCAATACTTTATTTAGCTGTCTGGCTACCCTTAGTCACCAGTACAGTTTTGAACCAATCTGGCAACCACCCTTTATTTCCAAGCTGACACCAGAAGACCGCTGTCACCTCAACGGTTTGGCCATGGTAGAAGGAAAGCCCCGTTATGTGACGGCTGTGAGTCGTTCCGATGTGACCGGAGGCTGGCGAGAAAGACGGCAAGATGGGGGCGTGGTTATTGATATTGAGGCAAATGAGATTGTCGCTTCAGGGTTCTCAATGCCTCACTCTCCTCGCTTTTACCAAGGAAAGCTGTGGTTGCTCAATTCTGGTACAGGAGAATTTGGTTATCTGGACTTACTAACAGGCCAATTTCAGCCTGTTGCTTTTTGTCCTGGGTATATGCGGGGTTTGGCTTTTTGGGGTAACTATGCTGTTGTGGGGCTATCTAAACCACGCGATCGCTCTTTTTCTGGTTTGGCCCTGGATGAACGGTTAGCAGCAAAGGATGCCAACCCCTTTTGTGGCTTGATGGTGATTGATTTGACCACCGGGAGTATTGCCCACTGGTTCCAGTTAGAAGGAGTTGTCAGCGAACTCTATGACGTACAGGTTTTACCTGGAGTGCGACGCCCAATGGCGTTGGGTTTCAAGAATGATGAAATTGCTCGTTTAGTTACTTGTCGTGGTTTCTCTAGTTTCCCAGGGGAGTTGAGTGAAAGTCAAGAGTCAGAAGGTGCAAGGCAATCTCCCCCTTACGAAAGCAGGGGGGAAATGGGAGATGAGACGCAGAACACAGAAGGCAAAAATCAAGATTCAAAAGGTGAAACTGCCCAACCAAAAGTTAAATACCAACTGGTGGAAAACCTGAATCCAGCTAATTCCTTACAATACGATGCTTTAACTTTTCCTAGCATCAAGAAACGCTGGCAGACTTTCCCACAAAAAGGACCACTGGTAGGAATTTCTGCCTCCGTTGCAGGGGAAATGGTGGGATTAGCGATCGCCGAAATTGTCACGACGAGAGAAAATATTCCCCAAGCAGAGGTATTGTCTCTGTTTGTTTTACCTAATTATCGCCATCAGGGAATTGGCAGCACCTTGGTTAAACACCTGGAAAAAGCCCTCGCTGCCCAGAAATGTCCCCAAGTCATAGTGACATACCAAGCCACTGAACTGACTGCATCTGCGCTAGAACCTTTGCTTAAACAAAGGCAGTGGCAGCCCCCCAAAGAGACTTTCTGGCTGGCGAAAATGTCAATGGAGAAAATAGCCCAAGCTCCTTGGTTGTATAAACAGATACTGCCGGATTCTTTCACGATTTTTCCTTGGAGTAAATTAACCGATGCTGAAAAACAACAAATTCAACAGACACTAGACTATCCAACTTCCCTGAGTCCCTTTGAGGACGATTCCCGGTTGGAACCCCTAAACAGCTTGGGGTTGCGCTATGGAGACGAAGTGGTGGGTTGGATAGTCACCCATCGTGTCGCACCAGACACAATTCGCTATACCACCATGTTTGTGGCACAGCGATTCCAAAAGTTAGGACGGGGAGTTGCCCTGATTGCAGAGGGACTCAAAAGGCAAATTGCTAGTCCCGTGCCTAACTGTACCTGGGGGGTGGCAATGGAAAACCAGCAAATGGCACAGTTCCTGCGCCGCCGTCTGGCACCTTACACCACTTTCATCAGCGAGTCGCGCCAATCTGGGAAGCGATTGAAAATTTAGCTGGTTGTGCGACTTGTTCAGCCGATGGAAAAATCTCTTGGCATGGCGAGAACTGGTAAGTAAACCACTAAAAGGTTTGAGAAGCACTTTAAATCCTTACTAGACAAAACTTATTGTTAACTAATGGAGTAAAGATTAATTATGCCTGTTTTTTTAGAACGAACTGGCACAGCAAACCCCCTCAATGGTGTGGATGTGGGCGATCGGAGTAAACCCACCTTTGCCGACATTGACGGTGATGGAGATTTGGATGCCTTTATTGGAGAAGAGGACGGCAACATAAACTACTTTGAGAATGATGGTTCGGGTAGCTTTAGCGAAGTCACGGGTAGTGGCAACCCCTTAAATGGTGTGAATGTGGGCGGTTGGAGTACCCCCACCTTTGCCGACATTGACGGTGATGGAGATTTGGATGCCTTTATTGGAGAATTGGACGGTAACATCAACTACTTTGAGAATAATGGTTCGGGTAGCTTTAGCGAAGTCACAGGTAGTGGCAACCCCTTAAATGGTGTAGATGTTGGTCTAGAGGAAGGACGGAGTGCTCCCACCTTTGCCGACATTGACGGTGATGGAGATTTGGATGCCTTCATTGGAAATGGCGAAGCCACAATCGACTACTTTGAGAATGATGGTTCGGGTAGCTTTAGCCAAGTCACGGGTAGTGGCAACCCCTTAAATGCTGTGAATGTGGGTTTTGTAAGTAACCCCACCTTTGCCGACATTGACGGTGATGGGGATTTGGATGCCTTTATTGGAGAGGGCAAAGCCGACATCACCTACTTTGAGAATGATGGTTCGGGTAACTTTAGCGAAGTCACCGGTAGTGGCAACCCCTTAGATGATGTGGATGTTAGTGACAGTGCCCCAACCTTTGCCGACATTGACGGTGATGGGGATTTAGATGCCTTTATTGGAAATGCTAGCGGCGAAATTAACTACTTTGAGAACCTCAACATTCCTCCTGGGGGCAATTTCGTCGATTCTGGTCAAGCCTTGGGCAACGCTATCAGCTCTGGAGTTGACCTCGGGGACGTGGATGGTGATGGAGATTTAGATGCCTTCATCGCCAATATTGCCTCATCCGACAAAGTGTGGCTAAACGATGGTTCTGGCACTTTCACCGATTCGGGTCAGACTCTAGGTAACGATGATAGTGCAGCGGTTAATCTGGGAGACTTAGATGGAGACGGAGATTTAGATGCTTTTGTTGCCACTAGCGGCTATTATGGTGGTCCTAATAAGGTGTGGTTCAATGATGGCTCCGGTAACTTCACTGACTCCGGGCAGTCCCTAGGCAATAATGTTAGCGATGGGGTCAACCTGGGAGACTTAGATGGAGATGGAGATTTAGATGCCTTCGTCGCCAATTATTCCTACTACCAGGGCAGCACCAGCCAAGTGTGGATAAACAACGGCGCTGGAGTCTTTACTGCGGGTTCGACGGTGAATACTTCAGGGTACACTGAGGATGTCACCTTGGGAGACCTAGATGGTGATGGAGACCTAGATGCTTTTGTAGTCACTGGTGAGAGTGACGAGGTCTGGATAAACAATGGTTCTGGTACTTTCACCAATTCTGGTCAGTCCTTGGGCAATAGTTCCAGTGAAGAAGTTGCTTTGGGAGATATAGATGGGGACAGTGATTTGGATGCAGTGGTTGCTAGTCCAGGTGGAAATGGTGTGGTGTGGCTTAATAATGGGTCTGGTACTTTCACTAATTCTGGTCAGAGTGTGGGTAACGTTGCTACCCAAGGGGTGGAGTTAGGAGACGTAGATTTAGATGGAGACTTGGATATCGCCTTGGCCAATACGGCAGGAAGCAACACTGTGTTGGTAAATGATGGATCTGGTACGTTTACCGATTCTGGTCAGAGTCTAGGCTCATCCTCCAATTCAAATATCCAACTGGGAGACCTAGATGGTGATGGGGATTTGGATCGATTTCTCGGCAGTATCGGAAGTCCTTCCAACGGTTTCAACGGTGGACCTAACGAAGTATGGTTCAATGAGGAGTTGCCCAATGCAGTAGACGATGCAGTAACAACTGATGAAGACAGCCTTCTCAGTGGTAACGTCCTCACTAACGATGGCGATGGCGAAAACGACCCGCTTACTGTTACGGAAGTAAACGGCAATGCTGCTGATGTTGGCAGTCAAGTCACTTTGCCTTCTGGCGCATTGTTGACTCTCAACATTGATGGCACTTTCGACTACGATCCTAACGGTAAATTTGAATCTCTTAATAATGGAGAGACAGCCTCCGATAGCTTTACCTACACCATTGATGATGGTAATGGCGGTACAGATACAGCCACAGTTAATGTTACCATTGATGGAGTCACTGATAATACCGCCCCTCCCAATTCCCTTGAATCTGACTACACCATTTTTAGTAGCAATATCAGTGGTACAGAGTACACTGTTGAACTTGCTAACTCCCAACCTGTTTACACAATTGACGGGACTGCAACTAATCAGTCTCTGAACGATTTCTTAACCGAAGCTGTATTGGAACTTGGCGGAACAGTTGTCAGGAATGGCACTATCAACGAGAATTCCCTCGAACATTTTGGTGGCAACCAAAATCCATCTATCACAGAAAATGAGGGTGTTGATAAAGTCACAATTAAGATCGCGGGTTCTGGGGTAGGGGGTCAGTACAAAGCTGACTTCGACAATGATGCTGATGCCAATGCTTTTCAGGCATTCGCAAAGGATCTCCTGGGCAAAGACCCAACTAAAACCAAAATCTTCCAGTTCAATGGCGGTACCAATGGCGGGGCTAACAACATCAGGATATTGACCAATGACGAGATTGTCTCATTGAACCCAGAATTATCAGATGGTTTGCGCACTACCGACAGTCTTGATTTTAAATGGTCAGGTGCTGATACCCCAGGAACACAAGTCCGCAATAACTTTGATGATTTCATCGGGGAAATGGGGGATTTATTTGGTGGCGACCAGTTGACGAATGCTGATATCCATGTGATTCCCACTTTAAATGAAGCCGAACTTACGGGAACCGAGGTAGCAATTAGCAATGGTATCGGTGACACAGAAACCTGGAATTTTGGCAACGAGCAGAAAGCACAAAACTTCCTAACTTTCTTTGACAGTACGGTTGACGCTTTCGCTGTTTAGTCGGTTTAGCAACGAGTTCAACAGAATCGAAAAACCAAGTCCAGTAGGGTGCGTTAGGCAGCGCCGTAACGCACCTTAATTACATATTTTTCTGATTAGCGGCCAGGGGGCGGGTTGATTTCATTTGATAACCCGCCCCGCTTTGGTGGTGCATCATATCCCCAGGGGGGCGGGTTGATTTCATTTAATCTTAATTCCGATAAATTTCCTGTGGAACCCGCCCCGCTTTGGTGGTGCATCATATCCCCAGGGGGGCGGGTTGATTTAATTTGATGTTAATTCCGATAAATTTCCTGTGGAACCCGCCCCTACGTCACCAACGTTACCACAATTGTAGGGGCGGGTTTCACCAAGAATCTTGTTATAACTGATTAACTTCCCTAAACCCGCCCCGCTTTGGTGGTGCATGATATCCCCAGGGGGGCGGGTTGATTTCATTTAATCTTAATTCCGATAAATTTCCTGTGGAACCCGCCCCTACGTCTTCCGGTGAAACCCG